>JABFYB010000347.1 GCA_013361475.1 Hamadaea sp. | reverse complement strand
GGATCTGCGACTTCTTGGCGATCGCGGGGAGCGCCTCGACGTCGTCCTGGCTGGGCACCGCGACCCGGACGATCTGGCAGCCGCTCGCCGTCAGCTGGGCGATCTGCTGCAGGGTGGCGTTGACGTCGGCGGTCAGCGTCGTCGTCATGGACTGGACGCTGACCGGCGCGCCGCCGCCGACCGGCACCGAGCCGACCATGATCTGGCGGCTCTGGCGACGGGGGGCTAGGGCGGGCGGAGGAGTTGCCGGCATGCCGAGGTTGATCGCAGTCACAGCTCTCTCACTTGAAGATCGTGATGGGATTGACGACGTCCGCGGTGACGGTCAGCAGGGTGAACGCACCGAACACCAAGATTACGGCGTATGTGAGGGGCATCAGCTTGTAGTAGTCGACGCGACCCGGGTCACGCTTGCCGAGCCGCGCGTAGATCCACGACCGTGCGCGCTCGAACCACGCGATCGCGATGTGCCCGCCGTCCAGCGGCAACAGCGGCAGCAGGTTGAAGACGCCGACGAAGAAGTTCAGCCCCGCGATGATCAGCAGGGCGATCTCCCAGAAGCCCCGTTCGATGGCCTCGCCGGTGAGCCGGCTGGCGCCGACCACGCTGACCGGGCTGTCGGCGTCGCGCTGGCCGCCGCCGATCGCGTCGATCAGACCGGGGATCTTGTTCGGCAGGTTCTTGATCGAGGTCACCACGCCGGTGGCGGCGGCGCCCATCTGGTCGCCGGCGACCGGGATGGCCTCGATCGCGTTGTACTCGACCGTCTTCGGCAGGGCCGGGTCCCAGCCCAGTCCGACGCCGATCGCCGCGACCTTCTTGACCTCCCCGTCGGTGTCGTCGATCGGCGGCCGCTGGGCCTCGACCGGGGTCACCGTCGCGGTGGCGGTCTGCCCGTCGCGGACATAGGTGATCGGGGTCGGCGTACCGGGGGTCAGCGCACGGATGGCGGTGACCAGGTCGGCGTAGTTCGCCACCTGGGTCGTGCCGACCGCGGTGACGAGGTCGCCGTCCTTCAGCCCCGCCGCGAGAGCCGGGCCGTCGGTGGTGGTGCAGTCGCCCGAGGTGAGGTCCTTCGGCACGCAGTTCGCGATCGTCAGGTACGCCGGAGCCTTGGCGACGTCGGTGGCGGCCGGACCCGGGTTGTCCGGGTTCGTCAGGGCGAAGTTCGCCGCGACCAGCCAGAAGATCAGGAACGCGAGGATGAAGTGCACCACGGAGCCGGCGACCATCACGATCGTCCGCTTCCACACGGGGTAGCGCCACATCGCACGCGGGTCGTCGGCGTCCTCCTCCTGCGGAGTCATGCCGGTGATCTTGACGAAACCGCCCAGCGGGATGCCCTTGATCCCGTATTCGGTCTCGCCCTTCTTGAACGACCACAGCGTCGGGCCGAAGCCGATGAAGTAGCGGGTGACCTTCATCCCGAACATCTTGGCCGTCAGCATGTGCCCGGCCTCGTGCAACGAGACCGAGACCAGGATGGCCAAGGCGCCGAGGGCGATCCCCAGAATCAGCATCAAGAAACCTTCCCGACGATCAGCTCGGTCGCCCGAGTCCGCGCCCACTCTTCGGCGGCGAGCACGTCCTCGACGGTACCCGGTTCGTCGAGTTCCGGGGCGTCGCTGAGGACCTGGGCGACCGTGTCCACGATCGCCAAGAATGGCAGCCGTCCCTGAGAGAAGGCTGCGACGCACTCCTCGTTGGCGGCGTTGAAGATCGCCGGTCGGCAGCGGCCGGTCCGGCCGGCCTGCTTGGCCAGCTCGATCGCGGGGAAGGCCTCGGTGTCCAGGGGCCGGAACTCCCAGTTGTGCGCCATCGTCCAGTCCACCGGGGCGGCCGCTCCGGGCACCCGGTGCGGCCAGTCGAGGGCCAGCGCGATGGGCAGGTGCATGTCGGGCGGGCTCGCCTGGGCGATCGTCGAACCGTCGGCGTACTCGACGAGGGAGTGGATCACCGACTGCGGGTGCACCGTGACCTCGATGTCGTCATAGCTCACGTCGAACAGCTCGTGCGCCTCGATCACCTCGAGCGCCTTGTTGACCAGGGTGGCGGAGTTGATCGTGACGACCGGCCCCATGTCCCAGGTCGGGTGTTTGAGGGCCTCTTCGTAGGTCACGTCGGCCAGCTCCGCCCGGCGACGGTCCCGGAACGCCCCGCCGCTCGCGGTGAGGATCAGCTTCCGGACCTCGGGCCGGTCACCGGCCAGCAGGCACTGGGCCAACGCCGAATGCTCGCTGTCCACGGGCACGATCTGCCCGGGCCGCGAAACCTTCCGCACGAGGGGCCCACCGGCTACGAGCGACTCCTTGTTGGCCAGCGCGAGTACGCGACCAGCCCGCAACGCGGCCAGCGTCGGAGCGAGTCCCAGCGAACCGACGACCCCGTTGAGCACCACGTCGCAGGGCCACTCGGCGAGCTCGGCCATGGCCTGCGGACCGGCGAGGATCTTCGGGATCTTGAACTCGCCGGTGGCGTATCCGCGGCGGGCCGCCTCGGCGTAGAAGGCGAGCTGCAGGTCCTGGACCGCGCTCGCCTTGGCGACTCCGACGACCTCGACCTCGAGCGACAGCGCCTGCGCGGCCAGCAACTCGACGTTGCCGCCACCCGCGCCGATCCCGACCACCCGGAAGCGATCCGGGTTCGCCCGGACGATGTCGATCGCCTGGGTGCCGATCGATCCGGTCGAGCCGAGCAGCACGATGGCGCGGGGTTCGCTCACGGGCACAAGTCTACCCGTTCAAGATCAATTCGATCCGGCCCGCTGCCTCGGCAGAGTGACGTAACACTGCGCTTCACGGCCATACCAGCGAGTAGTCAGCCCTCGGGGGGACATGCCCAGCCGCCTCATGACGGCGATCGATCGCTCGTTCGTGGGGTACGCCACCGCGTACACCTCCGCGACCCGGTACTGGTTCAGGGCCAGGTCCAGTGCGCCGGTCGCCGCCTCGGTCGCGTACCCGTGGCCCCAGTAGTCCGGGTGCAGATGCCAGCCGACCTCGATCTCGCCCCGGCCCTCGGAGCCGTCGGACGGTTCTGGCAGCGGTCCGAGCAGCACGGTCCCGGCCACGACCCCGGTCGCCTTGACCTCCATCGCCCACGGGCCGTACTTGTGCTCGTTCTTCTCGTAGCGGGCCTGCCAGCGGTTCATGACGGTCCGGGCCTCGTCCGGACCCTGCATCGGCTGCTCCATCCCGATCCAGCGGGTGACCTCGGCGTGCCGGTAGATCTCGAAGATCCGGTCGAGATCCTCAGGGGTGTCGCGCCATTCGCGGACGATCAGGCGCTCGGTCTCGAAAATCACCCGGCAACGGTAACCGCAGTCCGCTCTCCTGCAGATCACGGTTACGCATGCCTCCCGGGACGGTTGTGGCGTGCGTAACCGTGATCTGCAGCGATTCAGGCGGGGATGGTTTCCCGCGTGGGAGCGGAGGTGGGCTGGGCGGCGGGGGCGTCGTGCTTGATGCCGAATCGGCGGTAGATCGCACCCAGCGGACCGGGCGCCCACCAGTTCCACCGGCCGAGCAGCCGCATCGTCGCCGGCACCAGGATCATCCGGACGAGCGTCGCGTCGACGAGGATCGCGACCAGCATGCCGACGCCCATCATCTTCACGAACGCCATCTCGCCGGTGGCGAACCCGCCGACCACGATCGCCAGCAGCAGCGCGGCCGCGGTGATGATCCCGCCCGTGTGCTGTACGCCCCGCGCCACCGCCCGGGTGTTGTCGCCGGTGGCGTCCCACTCCTCCCGGATGCGGGAGAGCAGGAACACCTCGTAGTCCGTGGCCAGGCCGAACAGGATGACGAGGATGAGCACGAGGTTGGTGGGGTCGAGGAAGCCCGTGCTGGTGAAGCCCATCGCCCCGGCCAGGTGACCCTCCTGGAAACCCCAGACGATGACGCCGAAGCTGGCCCCGATCGAGATCAGGTTCATCACGACCGCCTTGATCGGCAGCACCACCGAGCCGAACGCCAGGAACAGCAGCAGGAAGGTCGCACCGGCCATGATCAGGGCCGCCCAGGGCAGCCGTTCACCGAGGCTGTCCAGCAGGTCGAGATCCATCGCGGCCCGCCCGGCGACCTGGGTCTGCGTACCCGACGGGGGTGGCAGGTCCCGCAGGTCGCGGACGATGTCGCGGGTCGCCGCCTCAGACGGGTCGCCGTCGTAGTCGACGCTCAGGAGAGTCACGCCGTCCTTGGTGGCGACGACGTCGGCGCCGGTCACTCCGTCGACCGCCCGAATCTGGTCCACATAGGCGGTCGACGCGTCGCCCTTGACCAGCATCTGGATCGGGTAGTCCGAGGTCGCCCCGGTGAAGCCCGAATCGAGGCGGTCGTTCACCGTGCGTACGGTCGAATCCGCAGGCAGCAGCCGCTCGTCGAACCCGCCGAAGCTGATCCGCAGCGCCGGCAGCGCGATGGTGATGAGGACCGCGGCCACGGCGACGGCGTACACCACCGGCCGCTTCATCACACTGTGCGCCAGCCGTCCCCAGGCGCCCCGCTCGTCACTCGCCGGCTCGGTCGCTGCTTTACGCGTACCAAAGGGGAGGCGAATGCGCCCCGCGTTGATCCGGGGACCGAGCAGGGCGAGGAACGCGGGCAGGACGGTCAGCGACGCGAGCATCGCGACGCCCACGGCCGCCATCCCCCCGAAGCCCATGGACCGCAGGAAGACCTGGGGGAACACGAGCAGGGACGAGAGCGCGAGCACGATCGTCAGACCCGAGACGAGCACCGTGCGCCCGGCGGTCTGGAGGGTACGCGTGATCGCCGCCGGGGTGTCGAGTCCGGCGGCCAGCTCTTCGCGGAACCGGCTGACGATGAACAGCGCGTAGTCGATCGCCATGCCGAGGCCGAGGATGGTGATGATGTTGATCGCGAACACCGAGACGTCGGTGGCGTAGGTGATGAGCCGGACCGCGGCGAACGCGCCGAGGGTGGCGATCACCCCGACGATCAGCGGCGTGACCGCGGCGACCAGGCCGCGGAAGATGAACAGCAGCAACAGCAACAGGATCGGCATCGAGATCGTCTCGGCGAACGCGATGTCCTCACTGGTCTGCGAGTTGACCGACTTGAGGAACGCGATCGCCCCGCCCACCTCGGTCGTCACGCCCGGGACGTCGAGCGACGGGCGCAGATCGTCGTAGACCTCCCGCTTGGCGTCCTGGTCGTCGCCGTGCAGGCGAATCGCCGCGTAGGTGGAGCGGCCGTCGGTCGAGGTCATCCGATTCGGGTCCCAGCGGACCTCGGCCACCTCGGGGTTGCCCTTCAGGGTGGTCAGCGTGCTCGTGACCGCGGCGGAGTAGTCCGAGATCTGCTTGCCGTCGGGCGCGGTGTAGAGCGCGATCAGATCGATGCTCTGGTCACCGAAGACTTCCTTGATCTTCACGGTCGCCTGGTAGGACTCGCTGGCCCGGTTCTCGAAGCCCCCGCCGGTGAGCTTGCCGAACACCCCGGTGCCCCAGACCGCGCTGACGATCACCACGCCGAGCGCCACGAGCAGGACAGGCCAGCGGAACCGCTGGATCACCCTTCCCCACATCGCGTACCTCCCCCTTCGCCTCAGCTTGCGTTAAGCTGTGAGCGCTGCTTATTAGAGTTAACGCCGTTTACTTTGCCAACGCCGTTAACTCGTGTCAAGGAGAACGGGTGTCAGATGGCGACGAACCGCCGGGAACGACAACGGGAAGCCACGAAGCAGGAGATCCGCGACGCCGCGCGGGCCCAGCTCACGGCGGGCGGCCCGGCGTCGATCTCGCTACGCGCGATCGCGCGTGACATGGGTCTCACCGCCGCCGCGCTCTACCGGTACTACGACAGCCTGGACGCGCTCGTCGAAGACCTCTGCGCCGACCGCTACGACGCGCTCACCGCCGAGGTCCTGGCCGCCCGGGACAACGAGGCCACCCCCCTCGACCAGCTCCGCGAGGCGTGTCGCGTCTACCGCCGCTGGGCCCTGCGCAATCCCCACGAGTACGCCTTGATCTGCGGCGAACCCGTCATCGACACGATGCACGACCACGTCGAGTCGACTCCGAAGGGCGACGCCGCGATGCGGTTCACCCTGGCCTTCCTCGAACCGTTCACCGCCGTCTGGCACGCCCGGACCACACCGCCGCAACCGCTCGTGCCCGGGGTGGCCGAGGCGCTCAGCGGACCGAACGTCGAGGCTTTGCGCCAGGCACTGCCGATGGAAGGCGTGGCCTTCTTCCTCATCGGCTGGACCCGGCTCGCCGGCGCGATCACCATGGAGATCTTCGGCCACCTCCGCTGGGCGACCGACGACCCCGAGCCG
>JABFYB010000043.1 GCA_013361475.1 Hamadaea sp. | reverse complement strand
CCGTGATCTGGCGCGAAACGGACCGGGCGCGGGCATGAGAACGGCCCCGGACCGAAGTCCGGGGCCGTTCGCCAAGTGGAGGTGCGGGGAATCGAACCCCGGTCCCTCGCCGCCTTGGCAGGGCTTCTCCGAGCGCAGCTCGCTGTGCCTCTCTCGGCCCCTCCGATCACGCGAGCGAGTCGGTGTGGCAGGCCCAGTCGCGATTGATCTCACCGCACCAGCCCCGCGACAGGACCGGATTGGCCAGCCTACTAACTGATGCCGGTGAACTAGGGCGTAGGCGTCCCTAGACCGACAGACCTGCTACTCGCCTCAGGCGGCGAGAGCGAGGTCAGCGCGATTAACCTTGGCGCTTATTGGTTTTCGACGTCGATTAACGAGACGGCGTCGACTTCCTCGGCTCGCTTCTCCTGCCGCAACGTACGCGGTCGAAACCTGTCACCCCCGTAAGGGCGCCGTTCGGGTGAACGACTTCGTCAAGACTAACGTCTCGCCCCCGCGAAGTCATCCCGTTATCCCCGTCACACCGGTCAAAACGGTGAATAATGCTCTCATTGTGTCATTACCGGAGCCGGTGCGGACGGCCGAGACTCAGCCGGTGCGTACGGGCGAGACGACGAACCGGGCAACGCGGTGGCTACCCGCGCTGGTGCTGCTGCCTGCCCTGCTGCTGACCCTGTGGCTGCCGCTCAACGGCGACGTGGCGTACGCCGTCGGCGGGCTCGAGGCGGCCGGCCGGGGCGGGGTGAGCGTCTGGGACGTCTTCGTCGCGCGACCGATCGCGTACCGGCTGTTCCTGGCCGGTCTCGACGACTTCCGGGCGCTGCTGCCGGGCACGGATTCGTGGGCGGGCAAGAACGCCGTCGTCCGGCTGGCGGCCGACCTCGTCGTCATCGGCGTCGGAATCGTGCTCCACCTCGGACTGCGCCGCTTCTGCCGACCGTCGGTCGCGGCGGTGAGCGCCCTCGCCACGACGGCCGCGTTGTTGATCTCGCCGCCCTGGCACTTCCTGCAACCGGACTGGGTCGCGGCGATGGCCGGGGTACTCGCCGTCGGGGCGGCCTGCGCGCCCCGCCGCTGGTGGCTCGGTGCGGTGCTGGGCGGATTCGCCACGTTCCTGACCGTCGCGGTGAAGCTCGCGACCGCCCCGATCGCGGTGATCGCCCTGTTGCTGATCGCGACGTTGTGCGTAGGCCGGGCGCTGTGGACGGCGGCCGCGGCGGCGGTCTTCACCGGCCTCTGGTACCTCCTCACCAAACAGTTCCTGCCCTGGGAGTGGACGTGGTTCGCCGACCAGGCGGCATTGGTGCACGACTCGCCGATCCACCACGCGCCCAACCTGACCGACTTCCGGAAGTTCCGGATGGCCGCCTACGACGTCATGATCATGAGCCCGATCGTCGTGCTCGCCCCGGCGGCGGTGATCGTCCTGGCGCGCCGCCGGCTCCGCTGGTACGCCCTCGCTGTGGTGATCGCCGGGCTGTCCGTCTCGTCGGCGTACGCCCAAGGCGAGTGGTTCATGTACCACTTCGCGGTGGTGCCCGTCCTCGCGGCCGGGGTCTGGGGCGCCGCCTTCGGCCGGGATCGGCGAGCCCGGCTGCCGTTGGGCGTCGGACTGGTCGCCGCTTCGCTCGCGAGCATGGTCCTGGTGCGTCAGCCGGTCGACTGGCGACTGGCCCAGCTGGGCCCGGTCTCGAAGGCGTACTTGGCGGCGGCGGTGCTGATCGCCGGGTGGACCGTGCTCGCTCTGCGGCGACCGGGTCCGGACCCGGATCGGGCGGGCCGTTGGACGACCGTCCTCGGCACGGGGGCGGCGATGGTGGCGATGCTGGCCGCCGGCCTCCCCGGCAGCCCGTACGCCTTCAGCGGCTACAACGCCGACGCGCGGAACGTCATGGGCGTCCGGAACGCGGCGTACGAGGACTTGAGCACCCGGCTCGGCCGGGACACCCCGGTGCTGTACCTCGCGTTCGGCAGTCTCGCGTACAAGATGGGAAACCCGACGACCTGCCGCTATCCGTCGCCGCAGTGGCTGCAACGGGGCACCTACGTGCCCCAGGCCCGCACCTACCCGAGCTACGCCGACAACCTCCGGTGCCTGACCGACGACACGTCCGCCCGGTACGTGGTCATCAGCCCACGGTGGTTCTCCGTCGCCCGGGCCGACCCACAGGTGCGAGCGTTGCTTGCGGCCCGTTTCGACTGTTCGGCGCAGGCCCGCGTGCCGGCGCCGGGCGATCTCGTGGTGTGCCCGGCCCGGTCTTGACGCCACCTCCCCCAGACCGGTAGGAACTGCCTGGTGCGCCCGGCCGACGTTCCCATGCCCGCCGCCGTCGCGGCCCGGCCCCGCGACGATCGCGGCTATCCCGTCCTCGCCATCACGCCCTGGGCCGACGGGCAGCCACGCTTCGCGGCCACCGGCACCGCGCGCAGCTACATCTGCGCCGTGGAACGGCGTTGCTCCATCTGTGGTACGCCGATGGCAGCCGGACCGGTCTGGCGAGTGGTCGGCGCGGCCGAGGCGGCGGCCATCGCGGCCGCGATCGCAGCCGGGCAGGTGTACCGGAACGAGGCGGCCACTGTGGAGGCTCCCGGGCACCGCGACTGCATGCTGTACGCCGCCGTCGTGTGCCCCTACCTGGCGCAGCCGACCGCCCGCCGCAGCCAGGACGGCCGGCACGCCGGGATGGCCCGTGGCGAGCGCAAGAGCGCCGGCGGAGCCGTCGTCGGCTTCGCGAGCCTGGAGTTCCGGTACGCCGACGTGATGATGTTCCGGTTCGCCGAGGTCGTCGAGTTCCTGCCGCACGACGGCGGGGAAGAACAGTTGCCCCGCTTGGTGTCGGCAATCTCGCAGCCGGACCCGGCAACGCCCGAGTGCCCGGAGTATCTCCTGTCGGATGAGGAATCGGCCACTCGCCGCTTCACCACCTATCTGGACGTTCGCTGATACCGTTCCGCTCGGCGTCCGCCGGCGTGCGACCTTCGGACGCGTGCCCCTCAGCCAGGAGACTCCATTGCGTACTCTGCTCACTCGTCAGCGTGCCGCCACCGCGGCCGTCCTGATCGCCTCCGTCGCCGTCCTCGCCGCCTGTGGTGAGAAGAAGGACTCGGCCGACCCGAGTGCCAGCCCGTCGGCCGGCCCGGCCATCAGCGCCGGTGCCGTGCTCATCTCCGACGGCACCGCCGTTGTGCGGATCGGCGACCAGAAGGTGACCTTCCCCACGACGGTCAAGGACGCCGCGTGGTCACCCGACGGCAGTCGGATCGCCTTCGTCGACGGCGACGGCAACATCTCCACCAGCCGCCCGGACGGCAGCGCGCGGGTCGTGCTGACCAAGGCGAAGGCGGGCTTCACCCGGTCGGAGCCGACGTGGTTCGGCTACCGGGTGCTGTTCACCGAGACCGACGGCAAGGGCGTCGCCCGGCTCCTGCAGACCGGCGCGAACGGGAGCGCCGTCAGCTACTCGAAGGACGTCGTGACGCCCGCGTACCTGGGACCGGATCTGCCGGAGACGGGCGCCTCCCAGGCCAACGCCGTCATCAGCGCCGAACTCGTCGGTGAGACGGCGGAGGTGGCGTACGTGGCCAAGACCGCCAAGAGCACTGACGTCTGGGTCATCGACGTGAACCAGCGAGAGCCGTACGGCGTGAAGATCGCCGCCGGGACGGACCCCGCGCTGTCGCCGGACGGCAAGCAGGTCGCGTACGTCGCCCGGGACGGTCAGGTCGCCGTGGCGAAGGTCGAGTTCGGCCAGAACAAGCCCGGCAAGCCGCGCACGATCACCACCGGCGCGCAGCAGCCGAGCCACCTCGTGTGGTCGGCGGACGGCCAGCGGGTGGCGTACTCGACGCCGACGGGCATCGAGAGCGTGGCCGCGACCGGCGGCGACAAGCAGGCGGTGTCCTCGACGCCGGGCGTGGCCGCCTACCTGCCCGTGGCCCGCGACAAGGTGGCGCGCGTGACCGGCACGGACCCGGTGGCGACCGCGATCGCCGCCTCGAAGCTGCGCTATCCGACGATGAAGCAGTACATGCCGTCGGAGGCGGACGCGCCGGCGAACGGGGTCGTGCTCGCCTCCGCCGCCAAGCCGGAGTACGCCTTGGTCGCCGCTCAGCTCGCCTGGGCCGCCCACGGCCCTATGCTGCTGACCTCGGGGGCGAGCCTGGACGCGCCGGTCGAGGCGGAGCTGAAGCGGCTGTTCGGCACCATCGACAAGTCCTACGGCGACAATGGCCCGACGGTGTACCTCGTCGGCGGGGAGGACGTGCTGTCGGCTCCGACCGCGCAGGCGCTCAAGAAGCTGGGCTTCCGGCCGGAGCGGATCACCGGCGCCGACCCGATCGCGGTCGCCGCGTCCGCCGCGAAGGCGGTGCGCTACATCGACAGCGTCCTGGTCGTGGACGGCAAGGACCCGAAGCTGGCGGCCGCCGTCGCGGGCGTGGCCCAGCCGGGCGGCCTCATCTTCACCGACGGCGGCACGTTGCCTGCTGCGAGCAAGGCGGCGCTCCAGGCCGTCTACGAAGGTGCCGAGGTTTACGTCATCGGCAGTGCCGCGCAGCAGGCGCTCGCCGGCGGCTGGCCGGGCAAGTCGTCGAAGACCACGGTCACGAAGATCGACGCCGAAGGCGACTCCGCCATGTCCGCTCTCGCCCAGCTCTCGGGCAGCCCGCGGCTAGCCGTGGTCGCCGACCCTGCCGCCCCGCTGGAAGTGGCGATCGCCGTCTCACTCGCCCACTCGTTCAACGGTCAGGCGGTGTTCGCCGGACCGTCCGGTGTGGACGACAAGACGAAGGAGTGGCTGGTGAACACGGCAGGCTCGATCGACACGGTGTACGTCGTCGGAGCCGGGGCGTCGGCCGACGCCGAAGCCGCCATCGCCACCGCCGTCAGCGGCCCCCTCGGCTACACCCACTAACCCCCCTCTTTTTTCGCGTTGATCATGAACTAACGGTCGTTGTCGACGGTGTGTCGCTGTCCGAAAGTTCATGATCAACGCCTTAATGGCCTGTTCACACCCTGGACAGCGCGGCCGGAGCGCGGGACCATCGAAGTTCCAGCCCCGCTGTTCCGGGGAGGTGCGGGAATGTCCTATGAACTTCCACTCGCCGTTGGAGGCCTGGCCAAAACGGTGGCGATGCCACCCGCCGGGGACGGCTGGACCCATCGGGTCGTCGCCGGAGTGCAGGCCCTCCGCGAAGAACTACTCGCCCACGTACGCGACACCGAAGGTCCCGGCGGTGCGTACGCGAAAGTGTTGCGGGACGCGCCTCGGCTGGCTCCGGGCGTACAAGCCCTCGTCGAGGACCATCGGGCGATCCTGGCCGCATTGGACGCCTCGCCGCCGACCGAGCCGATGGACGTCGACCGGCTGCGGGCGTGGGCCCGCCACCTCGTCGAAGACGTCAGCTCGCATCGGCAGCGCGGCGCGAACCTGCTCTACGAGGCCTACTGCACCGATCTCGGCGAGCCCGGCTGACGGCCGGTCTGTCGGGCCCGGCTGACGGCCGGACTGTCGAGCGCGCCCGCGTCCGGACCGGTCAGGGCAGCTCGAAGGGGAGCGTGATCCCGTCCAGGGTGGACGGGCACGGGCAGGTGCGCTCCTCCGGCAGCTGCGCGAGCGTGGCGAGCAGCAGGTCACGCAGCCGCTCGGTGTTCTCCCGGAAGACTCGGAAGACCTCTTCTTGCGTAACTCCGTGGTCGCCCTCGACGCCTGCGTCCAGATCGGTGACGAGCGCGATCGAGGTGTAGCAAAGCCCCAGCTCCCGGGCGAGGGTCGCCTCCGGCTCGCCCGTCATGTTGATCACACTGCCACCGGCCGCGGTGTAGGACCGCGACTCGGCCCGGGTCGAGAAGCGCGGCCCTTCGATCACGAACATCGTGCCGCCGTCGACGATCGCGTGCTCCCGCTCCGCCGCCGTACGCAACACCGCCGACCGCCCGGCCGGGCAGTAGGGGTCGGCGTAGTTCACATGCACCGCGCCGACGTCGTAGAAGGTGCGTACGCGCGACGACGTGCGGTCGACCACCTGGTCCGGCAGGACGAACGTGCCCGGCCCCAACTCCGGCCGCAGCCCGCCGACCGCACAGGGCGCGAGGATCTGGCGTACGCCCAGCGACCGCAGCGCCCAAAGGTTGGCGCGGTAGTTGATCCGATGCGGCGGGAGCCGGTGATCGCGCCCATGCCGGGGCAGGAAGGCGACGCTCCGACCGGCCACCTCAGCGATCGTGATCACATCGGACGGGTCGCCGTAAGGAGTGTCGACTTTCTGCTCGACGGCGTCGGCGAGCAGTGCATATAGTCCTGAT
>JABFYB010000118.1 GCA_013361475.1 Hamadaea sp. | reverse complement strand
AGCAGGAGATCTGCGAGCGCAGGGTTACGAGCCAAGGCGGGGCCGTGTGCGTACGTCCCGAGAATCGTCTCGGACCAGGCCCCCTCCGTGACGCCGTCGTTGCCGACGCCCGTGGTGACGCGGAGCAGGGGCTTGACCCCCGGACCGAGGTGCGTGCGGCCGCCGTGGTTCTCGAAGCCGGTCAGCGGCGGGAGGCCGAGCGTGGGGTCGACGTCGCCGGCCAGCTCGCCGACGGCGCGCGACGGGCCGCGGTCGGAGCTGATGTCGATCATGTCGAGGCCGGGGCACTTGTCGCCCTTGGCGAAGAAGCTGCTGCCGAGCAGCTGATATCCGGCGCAGACGGCGAAGATGACGGCCCGGTTCGCGGCCGCGCGGGCCAGCCCGCCGTCGGTGAGCAGCCGCTGCGCGGCGAGCGCCTGGGGACCGTCCTCGCCGCCGCCGAGCAGGTAGATGTCGCCCTGGTCGGGCAGCCGCTGGTCGGAGCGGACCTCGATGGTCTCGGCGGGGATGCCGCGGGCGCGGGCCCGGTGCGCCAGGATCAGCATGTTGCCGCGATCGCCGTAGGTGGACAGCAGGTCCGGGTAGACCCAGACGATCCGAAGGCCGCCAGTAACCTCAGAGGACACGATCCAGCTCTCCTCGGATGTCTTGGAACGCGGTGTAGTTCGCGATGACCTCCAGCCGGCCCTGCGGCACCGCCGCGACCGCGTCGGCGAAGGTCTTGACGTGGGTGAACGGCACGCCGTTGATCTCCAGCCGGACGGCCAGGTCCATCGCCCGATCGCCGCTCACGAGCACCTGACGCCCCCGGAGCGGGCTGAAGTCCACGTCGTACAGCCAGCTCGTGTCCAGGCCGTCGGGATCGCGGGCGTTGATCGCCAGCAGCGTCGGGGCGACGTCGGCCATCTCGAACGCCTCGAGCCAGCTCGCCGGGTTCTTCGCCAGCAGCAGCCGGACCAACCGGCCGTCCCGTTCCACCTGGGCGTACCGGCCGGCGACGCTGGCCACCGAGCCGAGCCGGGGGATGGCGTCCACCGGGTTCACCCCGAACCGGGCGGCCACCGCGAGGGCGGTCGCGGCGTTGCCCAGGTTCACCGTGCCGGGCAACTGCAGCTTCACCTCGTGCGGTACGCCGTCCGGCGCGACCACCTCGCCGTCGAGCAACGTCCACTGTGGAGAAGGACGGCGCAGGTCCCCGTTCGCGCAGGCCCAGCCGCCGGCCTCACCGCGCTGGATGTGACCGCCGCAGGCGGGGCAGACGTGTGAGTCGTCCTGCCACCGTTGACCAGCGGAGAACCAGGTGACCTCGTCGGCCGGGTGGGCACCCGCGGCGTACACCACCATCGGGTCGTCGGCGTTGGCGACGATGTGCACCTTCGGATGCGCGGCGAGCGCCTGCCGCCAGAGGTCGGCCATCATGGCGACCTCCTTGGCCCGGTCGAGCTGGTCGCGCGAAAGGTTCAGCAGCGCAACGACCCGAGGCTCGGTCGCCTGGATGACCTGCGCGAGGTAGTGCTCGTCGACTTCGAGCACCGCGTAGCGGGTCGTCCCGGCACGGGCCAGCGCGGAGGTGTGCCCGGTCGGCATGTTCGCGCCGAACGAGTTGGTCGCGACCTCGCCGAGGACGCCCAGCGCCGCGGCGGTGAACCGGGTCGTGGTCGTCTTGCCGTTGGTGCCGGAGACCAGTGCGATCTCGCGGCCGGCCGCCAGATGGGCCAGCAGATCGGGATCGATCATCATGCCGAGCCGGCCGCCGATGACCGAGCCGTCCCCGCGCCCGGTAGCGCGCGACAGCGCGGCCGCCGTCTTCGAGACGGAAACGGCGAAGGCCGTACGCAGCGGCAGCTTCTTCTCGTCCGACACGCGGCTAGAGTACGCGATCTGTTTTCGTGATTGGTTGTGTGCCTTGAATCACGGACATCTCGGGCAATCTACCGGGACAATACGGGCGCCCGGCTTTCGCAGGAGACATTTTGGCTGGTCAGGGGCCACGTCGCGGGCTTGGCTGGGCGCCGGTCATGCACTAGAAACGCAGACGCCGGTCGATGACCGGTGAACGCTCCGGTCCCGCCGAGCCCTGCCCGGCCGGGCGTTGACCCCCAGCACAGCACCGGGCAGGGGTGGGGGACCCACTGACGCCTCGCTGTCCCAGCCGGGCGTCGGCCTCGTCCGCACGAGGCTCGGGGTGAAGCCGCCCTCCAGCGGCCGGGCAACCTTCCGCGCCCGAACCCGACAGCTCACCTCACAGGCGTGCTGAAGGGAACCCCCATGCTGTACTCCTCCTGGGAGCGTGCTCGAAGTCTCCTGTTCGGCAGCCACCGGCGTCGCCTGGTCACCGTCGGAGCGGCGGCGATCACGGCCGCGGCCGTCGGCATCCCCGCCCTCGCGGCGGGGCCGCACCCGACGCCCACCGGCCTGACGGCTCCGGCGGTCTCGGTGCTTGCCGCTGCGTCGTCGTCCTCGTCCACGCCTCCGGCGTCTCCCTCCGTGTCCGCGTCGCCAACTCCGTCCGCCTCTGCGTCTGCCTCGAAGCCGGCGGCTACCAGGAAGGCGACGGCTACCGCGACCGCGGCGACCAAGGCGGCGATCGTCCTGCGCGAGGTGGCGAAGCTGAAGGGTTCGCCCTACGTGTTCGGCGCGACCGGGCCACGCACCTTCGACTGCGCCGGGCTCACCCAGTTCGTGTACGCCAAGATCGGCGTCAAGCTCGTCAACTACGTGCCGACGCAACTGGCCAAGGCGAAGGTCGTCCCGCACTCGAAGCAGCGCCCCGGCGACCTCGTCTTCTTCCTGAGCGGCGACTTCGCGTACCACGTCGGCATCTACGCCGGGAACCACAAGATGTGGGACGCCCCGACCGAGGGGCAGACCGTCGGCCTGCACGAGATCTGGGACGACGGGTACGTCGTCGGTCAGTTTTACTGATTTTCGGCCGAGGTCCGGCTCGTCCGATCGGAGGAGTACGCCGAAGGGGCGGGCCGGACGACTTCTGTGGGCTGTGTCACCGGCCGAACCGGACATCGCGGCAGGCAATTTCGGACATCGATGCCTGGACCGCTCGGCCGGGGTAGTTTTCCCAGCTGACAGCGCCCTTTCAGGTTCTTGGCGAACTCGCAGGCTCTTGAGTAGAAACGATCCGCCGGTCGGGTTCACCCGGGCGGCGGCGCCGCGGATACGCCGAATCCCGCCCGTTCGCGGTGCCCACCTCACCGAAGCAGTGGATGGGCGGGAGCGGAGGAACCACCTTCGCCGGGCCTGCCCGCAGATCGGTTTCCAGCTCGGTTCGCCGGCCTGGTTCCCCGGATCTGTTCGCAGGCCGGCTCGGGGTGAAGCCATGCCGTCCCTGGACGCCGTGGCCGGGCCACCTTCCCGCCCGAACCCGACAGCTCACTTCGCAGGCGTGCCGGAAGGACGACGATGAAGTCACAGCTCAGGCGGCGTACCGCCGGACTCGTGCTGGCCGTCGGCACGGGCATCCTGGCCGGGACGCTGACGGGAACCCCCACCCAAGCCTCCTCGGTGGACTCGGCCACTGCCCCGACGACCACCGCCCCGGCCACCACCGCCCCGGCGACCGGCGTCGGCGCGGCCGACACGGTCGTGACGGAGAACGCGGTCACCGCCACGACCGCGACCGCGACGAGCACGACCGCCGCGACCTTCACCGTCGCGCCGACCGCCGTCAGTTCCCGGGCGGCCAAGGCCGCGAAGGTGATCGCGCTGGCGAAGCAGTACAGCGGCCGTCCGTACCGCTGGGGCGCCGCCGGACCCAAGCGGTTCGACTGCACCGGGTACACGAAGTTCATCTACAAGAAGGTCGGCGTCAAGCTCCCCCACAGCGGCGCCCAGGGCAGGAAGGGGAAGAAGGTCTCCCGGGCCAAGGCGCTCCCCGGTGACCTGGTGATCTTCCGCAACTCCAGCGGCCGCGTCTACCACGTCGGCATCTACGCCGGCGGCAACAAGATGTACGACGCCCCGACCTACGGCAAGAAGACCGGCCTGCACCGCATCTGGAGCAAGAAGGTCGAGTTCCGCCGGGTGTTGTTCTAGACCTCTCACCCATCCCCTGAAAGCAGCCGGGCCCGCACCAGTGGTGCGGGCCTTGCTGTGCCGGGAACGCTTAACTCGTGCTTAACGAGCGGTAATGGCATCGGTGACGGTGATGTCGGAAACCGGACCATGTTGATCTTCGTAGGCCCCCTCCACCCGAACGTACCTCTCGTGACCTGGCCAAACGGGGAGGGCTCGGGGCGTCGGGAGCGTCGATTTTGGTTGACGGTGGAGGGAAGTGGAGTAAAGTGGGGCCCACTGGTGGGGCTGGGAGGCCCGGCCGGCCGGGGGAGCGGCTCGCCGCGAACGAGCTGATCCCGTCTGCGTCATCGGGGGGTGGGGCCGATGTTTCTCGGCACGCATACCCCTCGCCTGGACGACAAGGGCCGGTTGATCCTTCCGGCGAAGTTCCGGGACGAGCTGGCGGGAGGTGTCGTGATCACTAAAGGGCAGGAGCGCTGTCTCTACGTGTTCCCGGTCGCCGAGTTCCAGCGATACGCCGCCGAGCAGTCGGCCCGTCCGATGAGTGACAAGGCGGCCCGGGCGTACACCCGGGTGCTGTTCTCCGGCGCTCACGACGAGGTCCCCGACAAACAGGGCCGGGTCACCATTCCGCCGACGCTCCGGGCGTACGCGGGACTGGAGCGAGACCTGGTGGTGATCGGCGCGAGCACTCGTGTCGAGATCTGGGACAACGCCGCCTGGGAGGCGTACCTCGCCGAGAGCGAGGAGGCCTTCTCGGACGTCGACACCGCCGGTGACGCCGGCCTGCCGACGGAGGCGGGGTGACGCCGGCCAGACGGTGAGCGCCAGGCGCCTGGAAGCGATGCCGCGAACATCGCAGCACCGGGCACGAAACCGGCGTACCGCGAGATCTCCAGCCGCTTGTCGGCTCCTGGCGCCACTTCCCCGGCGCCAGGCGTACTGCTCTCTCGAACCCCTTGGGAACGGGGAACAAGAGGTGCGAGAAGCGGATGGGGATCTGGCGGTACGCCGGGATCAACGAGAGCAGAACAGCAGGGGGTCGAGATGCAGCAGCCGCGGGGCAAGCACGTGCCCGTCCTGCTCGAACGCTGCCTCGACCTGCTGGCTCCCGCGCTCACCGTCGACCGCGCCCAGCGGGCCGGCGGCCGGACCTACCACGTCGACGCGACCCTCGGCCTGGGCGGCCACGCCGAAGCCGTGCTGCAACGCCACCCCGAGACGGTTCTCATCGGACTCGACCGGGACACCGAGGCGCTGGAGCACTCCCGGCGGCGGCTGGCTCCCTTCGCCGACCGCGTTCATCTGGTGCACGCCGTGTATGACGAGCTTCCGCGTGTCCTGCGGGATCTCCGGATCGCCCGGATCGACTCGATCCTGTTCGACCTGGGCGTCTCCTCGTTGCAGCTCGACGAGGCGGACCGGGGTTTCGCGTACGCGCAGGACGCCCCGCTCGACATGCGGATGGACCAGACCCGGGGCATGACGGCCGAACAGGTGGTCAACACCTACGACGCCGGTCAGCTGGCCCGGGTGCTGCGGGTCTACGGCGAGGAGAAGTTCGCGTCCCGGATCGCGGCATCGATCCTCAAGGAACGGGCGAAAGGCCCGCTCACCAGCTCGGCTCGGTTGGCTGAACTGGTTCGCGACGCCATCCCGGCGGCCGCCCGGCGTACCGGGGGACATCCGGCGAAGCGGACCTTCCAGGCCCTGCGCATCGAGGTGAATCGGGAACTGGTGGTGCTGGAGGCGGCACTGCCCGCGGCGCTGGACGTTTTAACGCCTGGTGGCCGGATCGTGGTCATGTCCTACCACTCGCTGGAGGACCGGATCACCAAGCAAGCGTTCGCAGCGCGGGCGCGGTCCACCGGGCCGGTCGACCTACCGGTCGAGCTACCCGGTACCGGACCGACCTTGCGGCTGCTGACCAGGGGGGCGGAGCTGCCCAGCGAGTCCGAGGTCGCGGAGAACCCGCGGGCCGCCTCGGTTCGCCTGCGGGCGGCAGAGAAGATCGGGGGAGAGGCATGAGCAACTCCAACGCGGCGCGGGCGCCGCGCGACGACGACCGTCGGCTCGACCGGGGTCGGGCCGAGGGCCGGGGGGAGACCGGGCGGAGCGCGCCGGAGCGGCCGAAGCTGCGGCTGGCGCCGCCGATGCCGGTGTCCGGTCCGCGGGTGCCGTTCGTCGTGATGATCGTGGTCCTGGTGATGGCCGGGGTCGTGGGCATCCTGGCGCTCAACCAGAAGATCAACGAGAACGCGTTCAAGCTCGACAAGCTGCG
>JABFYB010000208.1 GCA_013361475.1 Hamadaea sp. | reverse complement strand
CCGGTCGCGCGTTGTCCGGGATAACGCGGCCTCGCGAGCCCGCGAAGGACGTCATCCCGGATCTGGCGATGATTGCCGCGACGGCCGCCTCAGGCGCGTTCGAGGAGGTCCAGCACCAGCGCGGCGGTCCAGCTGAACTCCGGCGTGCCGATCCCCGCACCGGTGGTCGGGTCGAAGTACTCGAAGCACCCCGACCGGTCGACCAACGACAGCATCGCCTGCCGCAGGGTCTCCGCCTCGGCGGCGTACCCGTGGCCGTCGAAGCCGCGGCGCAGCAGCCAGTTCACGTTGATCCAGACCGGGCCGCGCCAGTAGCGCAGCGGGTCGAAGTCGGGCGCCGTGCGGTCGTAGCTCGGGACCGGCAGCGGGCGCAGCCCGAATCGCTCGGAGGCGGCCTCCGCGGCCAGCGAGGCCGCGATCTCGGTGGGCAGTCCCGGCAGGATCAGCGGCATCAGGCCGTTGACGCAGCGGGCTTTCGATCGCCGGCCGGTACGCACGTCGAAGGTGTGGAACAGGCCGGTCTCGGGATCGAAGAGGCGCTCGACCATGGTCTGCGTGATCTCGGCGGCCCGTTCCCGATGTGGCCCCGGGTCGGCCCCGACGATCTGGGCGATCTCGGCCAGGGCCAGCTCGGCGTCGGCGGTGAGCGCGTTGAAGGCCGGGCACTCGACCACGAAACCGTGCCGGTCGAGCAGGTCGAAGTCCTGGTAGCCGTTGTCGCGATAGGACGCCGCCAACGCGATGTACCGGGCGTAGTCGGCGTTCGTCGGCCGGTGGGTGGCGACCGAGACCTGCACGTCGCGCCGCTGGTAGCGGTCGAGCACCCGCACGTCGGCCGGCAGCTGGGCGAGGGCGTCGTCCCAGGAGGGACTGTTGTCCAGACCGGACTCCCACGGGTGCACGATGCTGGCCAGCCCGGCTCCGCCCGCGTCCCGCTGTTTGAGCAGGTATTCCTGCTGAGCCACCAGGCGCGGGTAGAGCCAGCGCAGCTCCTCGGCGTCCGGGGCGACCGCGTGGATCATCCGGGCGGCGAGGGCGTGGACGGGCGGCTGGACGATGCCGGTGGTCCGGATGTGGCTCGGCCCGCCGGGCAACGGCGGCACGTCCCAGAACGCGGGGCCGGGGAAGTAGTCCTTCTCGCTCACGCCCGGGTCGAAGACGATGTGCGGCACGCGACCGTCCGGCCACTGCGCGGTGAAGAGGCTGCGCAGGTCACGCCAGGCGCGGTCGGGGGCGACGTGGGCGAGTCCGATGCTGATGAACGCGGCGTCCCAGCTCCATTGGTGGGGATAGAGGGTCCGGGACGGGACCATGTGGTCGCCGGACCAGTTGCCGCGCAGAACCGATTCAGCGGTACGCCGAAGCCGGTCGAGGTCGATGGGTTGATGATCGTGATCTTCTGTGCTGGCTTGCTCCACCCCTCTCATCGTTGTGCAGCTCAGAAGGGTCCGCCAGTGGACTCGCCGTCGATCACGCTGCCGATGCGTACCCTTTTGTCCGCCGAATCGGTGAAGCACGGTCGGGTGCCCGTCGGCCGCCCGCCGAAATCCGGGCCATCACCTGCCGCTGCGTGGCCGTCACGATCAACCGGCCCGGTGAACGGGGATCGGCGATCGTCGAATCCGGACAGATCGCGTGATTTCGATCACCCACTCCTCACCCGGTACGCGAGAAGAAGCAGATCTCGCTGTTGTCGGTGTCGCCCCAGACGTAGACGATCTCGTCCTCCTGGGCTCGCCACGTCTGCAGATGCTCGCCGTAGGGGGCGTACTTGAGGGTCAGGTCCTGATAGGGATCGAGCGTCTCGGGATCGCCGAGCGACCAGGTGCCCTCGCCGTCGCCACCCACGCCTTCCTCGCCTTCGAGGCATTTCGTGAGGTCGTCGGTGCGGAAGGTCATGTCACCGTTCAGAGTGATCTTTGCGCCTTCGTCGCTGACCCACGTGCCGACGACGTCGGCCGCCTCGATGTCCGGCGACGGGCCGATCGGCGCCCAGTTTCCGCAGCAACAGGCGCATCCGCCGAGGAGCGACAGCAACGCCGCCCAGCGGGCGAGGGACACCGGCATTCGCATGCGCGCCACTGTAGGGGGCTGCGGCTTTGCGCGCTTGCCGTGCGCGTACCGCACCAAAGTGGGACAGTATTGGCATGTCGCTAGGTCAGGGCGTCCTGCGGATGACGTTCACCCGGCCCACCTGGGCGGTCGCACGCTCCTACAAGGACACAGTGCCGGTCCTCGTCGTCGACGGCGTCCGGCAATCCGTCGCAAGCTGGGCGCCCGAGGCGGTGCCCGTTCCGGCCGGACCCCATCGCCTCCGGGTGTCCGTCGTCCCCCGGGCCGGCTCCGGCAAGGAGTACGCCCCCGCCGAAGCCGCGGTCACCGTCGGCGTCGGCGCTCAGCTGTACGTCGAATACCGCGCCCCCCGGATGCCGGGTCAGGACGGCAAACTCCGCATCGTCTCCGCGAAGGCCTTCGGCGACTGACCCGAGCGGCGTCGATTACGCCGTTGTCGATCACGCCGTTAGGGAGTTGATCAGGGCGCTCGGGACACGCCACGCCGGTCGATCATGCCCGTTAGTTCATGATCGCGCGGAAAGCAGGCGGGGGAGCGGCGCGCGCGAAAGCAGCGGGCGAGCGGGGCGAAGCGGGGGCGGGTGGGTCAGCGGAAGCCGTCGCGGAAGCGGCGGAAGAAGCCGCCTTCCATCGGCAGCGGCTTCGCCGGCGGCGGGGCCTCGGCCCGCTGCCGGGCGACCGGCTGGTCGTAGTCGGTGCGGGCGATGGCGTCGATGACCTGCTCTTCGGTGAAGTCCTCGGAGCCGGGGATGTGGGGCACGAAGCCGACCAGCATCCCGTCCCGGAGGACTTGAGCCTCCAGCCCGGCCGTGCCGTCGGTGTCCCAGAGCGCCTCGCGGCCGTCCGGCAGGGCGACGCGTACGCCGACCTTGCGGAAGCCGCCGCCCAGGGACAGGTGAGCGGGGACGCCTCGATCGCGAAGCGCGTCGACGACGCGCCGGGCCCGGTTCTCGTCCATGTCGAGGAAGATATCTCGACTGTCTGTGCATGGGCTGTACTCTGCGTCCATGTCGCGCCTTCCGGACAGAGCACAGGTCGTCGTCGTGGGTGGCGGCGTGATCGGCACCAGTATCGCGTACCACTTGGCGAAGCAGGGCTGGACCGACGTGGTGCTGGTCGAGCGCGACAAGCTGACGTCCGGGACGACCTGGCACGCCGCGGGCCTGATGGTGACGTTCGGGTCGATGTCGGAGACGTCGACCCGCTGGCGGCAGTACAGCCGCGACCTCTACCGCGACCTGGAGGCGGAGACCGGACTGGCCACGGGCCTCAAGCAGGTGGGGTTCATCGAGGTCGCGGCCGATCCGGGACGGCTGGAGGAGTACCGGCGCGTCGCCGCGTTCAACCGGCTGATGGGCGTCGACGTCCACGAGATCTCGCCGCGCGAGATCCACGAGCTGTTCCCGCTGGCCCGGACCGACGACCTGCTCGCGGGCTTCTATGTCGCCGACGACGGGCGGGTCAACCCGGTCGACGTCACCATGTCGCTCGCGAAGGGCGCGCGCCAGCGCGGGGTCAAGATCATCGAGGGTCTCCCGGTCACGGGTTTCCTCACGGCTCGCGGTCAAGTCCAAGGGGTACGCACACCGGAAGGCGACATCGAAGCCGAGTACGTGGTGAACGCGGCCGGCATGTGGGCCCGCCAACTGGGCGAACTGGCCGGGGTGAACATCCCGCTCCAGGCGGCCGAGCACTACTACCTCCTCACCGAGCCGATCGCGGAGGTGCACGGCGACCTGCCGGTGCTGGAGGACCCGTCGTCCTACGGGTACTACCGCGAGGAGGGCGCCGGCCTGATGGTCGGGCTCTTCGAGACCGAGTGCGCGCCGTGGAACGTCGGCCGGATCCCGGACGGCTTCTCCTTCGGCGAACTGCCGCCGGACTGGGAGCGGATGGGGCCCTACCTGGACAAGGCGATGCGCCGGGTGCCGATCACCCTCGACCGGGGCGTCAAGAAGTTCTTCTGCGGCCCCGAGTCGTTCACGCCCGACCTCGCGCCCATCATCGGCGAGGCCCCGGAGCTGCGGAACTACTTCGTGGCAGCCGGGCTCAACTCGATCGGCATCCTCACCGGCGGCGGTCTCGGCCGGGCGGTCGCCCAATGGATCGTCGACGGCCGCCCCGACTGGGACGTCACCGGCGTCAACATCGACCGGCTCCACCCGTACCAGCGGAATCCGGAATACCGGGCGACGCGTACGGTCGAGTCGCTGGGCATGGTGTATCAGACGCACTATCCGGGCCGCTCCATGCAGACCGCCCGGGGGGCCAAGCTTTCGCCGTTCCACGCTCGGCTCGCCGCGAAGGGGGCGTACTTCAAGGACGTCAGCGGCTGGGAGAGCCCCGACTGGTACGCCCCGCCCGGGGTCGAGCCGGTCGTCGAGGAGCTGTCCTGGGAGCGGCAGAACTGGTTCCCCTATTGGGAGGCCGAGCACAAGGCGGCCCGCGAGGGCGTGATCGCGATGGACATGAGCTTCATGGCGAAGTTCTTGGTCCAAGGCGACGACGCGGAAGCCGTCCTCGAGGAGCTGTCCGCCAACCGGATCTCTACTTCGGACGGACTGCTCACCTATACGCAGTGGCTCAACGAAGGCGCGACCCTCGAAGCCGACCTCACCGTGACCCGGCTGTCCCCGACGTCGTTCTGGGTGGTCGCCAGCGACACCGCGCACCGGCATGTGCTGACGCGGTTGCAGCGGTTCTGCGCCGGCCGGCACGCGTTCGTCACCGACGTCACCGGCGCGTACGCCCAGATCAACATCCAGGGTCCCCGGTCGCGGGCACTGCTGTCCGACGTGACCTCGGCGGACCTGTCGAACGAGGCGTTCCCCTATCGGGCGGCCCGCGAGATCGACCTCGGCTACGCCCGGGTCCTCTGCATCCGGATCACCTACCTCGGCGAACTCGGCTACGAGCTGTACATCCCGGCCGAGCAGGCGGTGCATGTCTACGACCGGCTCGCCGCGGCGGGGGACCGGCACGGCCTCGTCCACGCGGGTCTGAAGGCGCTGTCCAGCCTGCGGATGGAGAAGGGCTACCGCGACTACGGCCACGACATCGACAACACCGACAACGTCTACGAGGCCGGGCTCGGCTTCGCGGTCGCCCTCGACAAGCCCTCGTTCGTCGGCCGCGACGCGGCGGTGGCGCTCAAGGAGGCCGGGCCGCCGAAGCGACGGCTCGTCCAGGTGCTCGTCACCGACCCCAAGCCGCTGCTGTTCCACGGCGAGGTGCTGCGGCGCGACGGCGTATCGGTCGGGTATGTGCGCGCCGCCTCCTACGGGTTCACCCTCGGCGGGGCGGTCGGCCTCGCGATGGTGGAGGCCGACCAGCCGGTGACGTCCGCGTACCTCGACGGGGCCGAGTGGACGGTCGAGATCGCGGGATCGATCCATCCCGCCCGCGTCTCGCTCCGGCCGCTCTACGACCCGTCGAACGACCGCATCAAGAGCTAGCAGCTCGCCGAGCCGCCGTTCGCGACGCTGCGAATGGTGGCGCTGTCCCGGATCGCGCGGAAGTTCGCCGTGTACGCGTCGAACACCGTGCTGTCCTCGAGCTGCAGGATCGCCTCGTCGGCCTGCCGCAGCGAGTTCGTGCTCCAGTTGTGGCTGCCCGTCCACACGATCTTCCGGTCGGGCTTGTCGTAGTAGACCCCCTCGATCTCGAAGTACTTCGAGTGGATCCAGATCGAGTCGGTGTCGCAGTAGTACTTGACCGCCGGCCCGTGATAACTCCCGGCCGCCGCGAGCAGCTTCTTCATCGCGCTGACTTCCAGGTCGGAGCCGGGGTGGTAGGTCTCGACGACCTCCACGTAGCAGCCGGCCGCGTCCAGGTCCCAGAGTTTCTTGGCCAGATAGTCCCGGCTGAAGATCGACATCGCGACCCGGATGATGGTCCGGTGGGTGCCGTCCTGCGTACCCACGACGGAGTTCCCGAAGCAGTCCACGTTGGACAGGATCGTGTAGATCGTGTCCTCGGCGGGGTTCTGATAGGGGCTCGTCCCCGACTGCTCCTGGCGCGGGTAGAAGAAGATCTTCGAGTTGCCCGCCTGGAGCGGCGTACGCGTGTCGTAATAGTTGTTGTTGACGACCCGCCCCTTCAGATCGTCGAAGTAGCCGCTGTAGTAGTCGTAAGCGGCGGTGTTGCCGACGAGGATCAGGGCGTTGTTCCAGCCGCCGAGGCCGTCGCGCCCGTTGTGCAGGTTGGCCGACGACTGCACGACGACGTTCGCCGCACCGCCGGTGCTGGAGAACA
>JABFYB010000813.1 GCA_013361475.1 Hamadaea sp. | reverse complement strand
TGCTGGCGGTGACGACGCGGACCGGGGTGGCGACGCTGCACGGGCAGAACCTGATGCATACGCCGACGCGACGGCCGGACGGCATCCTGCACTACCTGGACGCGTTGCAGGCGAAACCGGGTGCGGTGCTGGAACAACGCGCGTCGACGCACCACAAGGGGCCTGGTTTCTACAACATCATCGGTCAGCCCGACCTCGTCGACCCGGACCTGGATCAGCCGGGCTCGTGGCGGTTGCTCGATCCGGGCGCGGGACCGGTCCGGGCGACCGGACGGCTGATCGGCGGATGCGTCGAGACCATCGTGAGCCTCGCGGGTACGCCGTACGGCGATGTGCGGCGGTTCGCGGAGGAGCACGCGCCGGAAGGCTTGATCGTCTACGTGGAGATGTGCGAGCACGCCGCCCTGGACGCTGCGCGAGAGATGTACAGCTTGCGGCTGGCGGGCTGGTTCGATCACGCGAACGCGATCCTCGTCGGGCGTACGGACGCCCCGGCGGCCGGCTCGTTCACCCAGGACGACGCCGTACGCCTCGCCTTCGGTGATCTGGACATTCCGGTCATCCTCGATGTGGACTGCGGGCATGTCGCACCGGAGCTGGCTCTGGTGAACGGTGCTCTCGCCGAGATCGTCGTGGACGGCCCCGACCAGCGGATTCTTCAGACCTTGAGCTGAGGGCTCCACTGGACGGCCATCGCCTTGTACCTTTGCGGGCATGGGTCTCGCCACGAAGTTCCGCCAGAAGCTGCGTACGTTCATGCAGCGCCCCGGATCCACCGTCAGCCTCGCCCCGTTCGAGGCCCTGCTGCCTCGGATCGAGGAGCTGGAGGAGGAGCTGAAGGCGCTGACCGACGACGAGCTCAAGGCGCGCGCGCTCGAGTTGGGCGACCGGCTGACCGGTGCGTCGGACGACGAGGAGGCCGAGCCCGAGGAGTCCCCGGAGTACGTCGACTCGCTCCAACGGGCGCAGCCGGTGATGATCCACGACGACGACCTGGTCGAGATCTGTGCTCTCGGCCGGGAAGCCGGTCGCCGGGCGCTCGACGAGCGCGCGTTCGACACGCAGCTGCTCGGCGCGATGTCGATGCTGGCGGGCACGATCGTCGAGATGGCGACCGGTGAAGGCAAGACCCTGGCCGCCGCCATCGCCGCGTTCGGCTACGCCACGCGAGGCGCCCGGGTGCAGATCATGACGGTCAACGACTACCTGGCCCATCGGGACGCCGAGTGGATGCGTCCGGTCTACGACCTGCTCGGCATGACCGTCGGCTCGGTCGGCGAACAGTCGACGCACGAGGAGCGCGTGGCGGCGTACGCGTGCGACGTGACCTACGCGTCGGTCAGCGAGGCCGGTTTCGACTTCCTCCGCGACCAGCTCGTCACCTCCAAGGGCGACGAGGTGATGCCGGGTCTGGCGACGCTGATCCTCGACGAGGCCGACTTCATCCTCATCGACGAGGCCCGGGTGCCGCTGGTGCTGGCCGGCAGCGTGGAGGAGGCCGTCTCGCCGGCGCAGAAGGCCGCCGAGATCGTGGCGAAGATGGAGAAGTCCCGTGACTTCATCCGGGTCGAGGGCGGTCGCAACGTCCAGCTCACCGAGGCCGGCTCGCGCCTGGTCGAGCGCGAATGGGACGGCATCGAGCTCTACGACCAGGAGAACCTCGACAAGCTGACCGCGATCAACCTGGCGCTGCACGCTCGTGTGCTCGTGCACCGGGACGTCGACTACATCGTCCGGGACGGGCAGGTGCAGCTCGTCGACAGCGTACGCGGCCGGGTGGCCCAGCGTCGCCGCTGGCCGGACGGGTTGCAGGCGGCGGTCGAGGCGAAGGAGGGCGTGCACTCGACGGCCGAGGGCGAGATCCTCGCGACCATCACCGTGCAGGGCTTCGTCGGGCTCTACCCGACGGTCTGCGGCATGACCGGCACCGCCGTCAACGTCGGCGACGAGCTGCGGGAGTTCTACCGCCTCGAGGTCGCCGTGATCCCGCCGAACACCCCGTCGATCCGCGTCGACGAGGCCGACCGCGTCTACGCCACCGCGGAGGAGAAGGAAGAGGCGATCATCGCCGAGGTCGCCGAGGCGCACGAGAAGGGCCGTCCGGTCCTGATCGGCACGCTCGACGTCGCCGAGTCCGAGCGCCTGGCCCGATCGCTGCGTGCGGCCGACATCGAGTGCGTCGTCCTCAACGCCAAGAACGACGCCGAAGAGGCGGCGATCATCGCCGAGGCCGGTGCCCTGGGCCGGGTCACCGTGTCGACCCAGATGGCCGGTCGCGGTACCGACATCCGGCTCGGCGGCCGGGACGAGCGCGACCGGGACGAGGTCGTCGAACTCGGTGGGCTCTACGTCATCGGGGCCGGCCGGCACGACAGCCGCCGCGTCGACGACCAGCTCCGCGGCCGCGCCGGCCGCCAGGGCGACCCCGGCGGCTCGGTGTTCTTCGTCAGCCCCGAGGACAGCCTGATCGTGCGCAACGGCGAGACGTTCACCGCCAACGTCGCCGCCGACGGTCGGATGACCGGGCCCGAGGTCGACTACTCCGTCAGCCACGCCCAGAAGGTCTCCGAAGGCGTGCACTTCGAGATCCACCGCAACACCTGGAAGTACGGCGTACTGGTCGAGCGGCAGCGGCAGCTGCTGGCCGCCAAGCGCCGGGAACTGCTCAACACCGACCTCGCCGCGCAATGGGTCCTCGAAGCCGACAAGGAGCGCTACGACGAGATCGCCGACGCGATCGGCGACGAGCAGACCGAAGAGGCGGCGCGCTCGATCGCGTTGGCGCACCTCGACCGGGCCTGGGCCGATCACCTGGCGATGTTGTCCGACGTACGCGAAGGCGTGCACCTGCGCGCGCTCGGCCGTCAGGATCCGCTCGACGAGTACCACCGGGTCGCGATCCCGGCGTTCAAGGAGCTGACCGAGGGCATCCAGACCAGCACGGTGGAGACCTTCGCCGAGGCCGACCTGACCGACCCGGACTGGGACACCTCCGCGGCGGGTCTGCCCCGCCCGACCGCCACGTGGACCTACATGGTGCACGAGAACCCGTTCGGGTCGGAGATCGAGCGGTTCGTCTCCGCGATGGCCCGGGCGCTGCTCGGCAAGCGTTCCTGACCCACGTACGCAAGGCGCCGGATCCCGTAAACGGGTCCGGTGCCTTCGTGTTGGTGATGCACTGGAACTATGCCTAAGTACCTTATTCTGTACCGCTCCGACCAGACCATGGGCGAGCAGATGGGCTCCATGGCGCCGGAGGACATGAAGGCGTCGATGGACGCCTGGAACGCCTGGGCGGGCAAGGCCGGATCCGCGCTCGTGGACTTCGGCAACCCGACCAACCCGGTCCGGGACGAGGGCGGCGGCCAGCCCGTCGGCGGCTACTCGTTCCTGGAGGCGACCGACGCGGACCAGCTCGACCAGGTTCTGGAAGGGCATCCGCACGCGGCGCAGGGCGGCACCATCGCCGTCTACGAAATCATGCCGATGCCCGGCATGTAGCTCACTCCTTTGATCGGCGCTGGATCAGGGTTCCGGGTCGAATCTTGCACCAAGATTCGACCGAGAACCCTGATCCAGCGCCGTAGGGTGCCGGCGCGCAAGGGTCAGCCGTGCCAGGAGCGCCAGAGCGACGCGTAGGCGCCGCCGGCGCGTACGAGGTCGTCGTGGCTGCCCAGTTCGCTGACCCGGCCGCCTTCGAGCACGGCGACCCGGTCGGCGTCGTGCGCGGTGTTCAGCCGGTGCGCGATCGCGATCACCGTCCGTCCTTCGAGGACGGCCGCCAGCGCACGTTCCGTGCGGCGAGCCGTCGTCGGATCGAGGGCCGCGGTCGCCTCGTCAAGGATCAGCGTATGCGGATCGGCCAGGACCAGCCGGGCCAACGCCAGTTGCTGCGCGTCCGCCGGGCCCAGCGTACGGATGCCGTCGCCGAGTTCGGTGTCCAAGCCGTCCGGGAGATCGGCGTACCAGTCGGCGCCGACGGCGACGAGCGCGTCGAGCATGTCGTCGTCGGTCGCGCCGGGGGCGGCGAACGCCAAGTTGTCCCGCAGACTGCCCATGAACACGTGATGTTCCTGGGTCACCAACGCGATGCGGCGACGCCGTTCGGCCGGGTCGATCGCGGTCACCGCCAGCCCGCCGAGCGTCACGACACCGTCGCGCGGCGCGTCGATGCCCGCGAGCAGTCGAGCCAACGTCGACTTGCCCGCCCCGGACGGACCGACGATCGCCAACCGCTCCCCTGGGCGTACCTCTAGATCGATGCCATGGAGCACGTCGTGCCCGTCACCGTAGGCGAACCTGGCGCCGCGCACGACCAGCTCGCGCTGGTTCGCGGCCGGGACCTCGCCGCGGGGCTCGGGCGGCACCATGCCGACGCCCAGCACGCGGGCGAACGACGCGAGCCCGCGCTGGGCCTGTTCGAGCCAGATCATGACCCGGTCGAGCGGGTCGATGGCCTGCTGGACGTAGAGCGTGGCGCTGACGACGACGCCGAGGCTGACCCCGTGCCGCATGAAGAAGCCGCCCGCGAGCAGCATCGCGGCGGCGGGCAGCGCGTAGCCGGCCTCGACGATCGGGAAGAACACCGAGCGCAACGCCAGCGTCCGCCGCCGCGCCTGCCACTGCTGCCCGATCTTCTGGGTGCCGTGCGCCACGCGCTCGTCGGCCAGGCGCAAGGCCTCGACGGTCCGGCCGCCTTCAGCCGTCGTGGTCAAGGCCTCGGTCAGCTCGGAGGCCGTCTCGCCTTCCTTGAGGTACGCCGGACTCGCCCGCCGCAGGTACCACCGCGCCACGGCGGCAGTCGTCGGTACGCCGGCCAGCGCGACCAGCCCGAGCGGTGGATACATGACGATCACAGCGCCGAAGATCAGCAGCAGTTGAATGGCGGAGATCAGCAGCGTCGGGACCACCGTACGCACGGTGTTGCCGACGGTGGCGACGTCGACGGAGCTGCGGGTGGCCAGATCACCGGTGCCCGCCCGTTCGACCGCAGAGACCGGCAGCGCCAAGGTACGCGCGACGAAGTCCTCGCGGAGCTTGGCGTTGGCGCGTTCGCCGAACCGGTGCCCGATGTACTGCGCCTGCCGCGAGACCAGCACCTGGATCAGGACGCAGACCCCGACGGCGAGGGCCATCTTGTCCACGTCGGCCGCACCGCCGCCGTCGCTGACGACGTTGACGATCCGGCCGACGAGGTACGGGCCGCCCAGGCCGGCGATGGCCGCGACGACGTGCAGGGCGACGGCCCCCGTGACGACCTTCTTCTCGCGCTTGGTGAGCTCGGCGGTCTCGCGCCAGACTGTCTTGCGGTCGGCGACCGGCAGTCCCTTCCTCATCGTGCCGCCCCCGTCGTCTCGTCCTCGGTGTCCCGCGCCACGAGCGCCCGGTAGCCAGGCTCCTCCTGAAGCAGATCCTCGTGCCGCCCGGAGGCGATCACCTTCTTCTGCGCGATGTAGGTGACCTCGTCCGTCCCGGCGAGCAGCAGCGGAGACGTGGCGAACACGATCGTCGTCCGCCCCGCGCGGTGATCCCGAAGCCGGGCGGCGATCCGAGCCTCGGTATGCGAATCGACCGCCGACGTCGGATCGATCAGGATCAGCACCTCCGGCTCCGCCAGCAGCGCCCTCGCCAGGCGTACGCGTTGACGCTGGCCGCCGGAAAGGTTGCGGCCCCGGCTGTCGATCGGCTCCGCCAGACCGTCCTGGAGAGACTCGACGACGTCGTCCGCGGACGCGGTGTGCACCGCCCTCCTCAACCTTTCCTCCTGCGCGTCCCTCTGCGCGGGCGCTGCCGCTTTTTGCGCTCCTGCTTTTTGCGCTGCCGCTTTTGGCGCTGGATCAGGGTTCTCGGTCGTATCTTGGCCCAAGATTCGACCTGGAACCCTGATCCAGCTCTTGGGTTGGGGGCCGGCGGCGGTGCCGTCAGGCGTGGTGCTTCCGGGTTCGGTGCTGCCGGCGAGGATTTCGCGGAGCGTACCGGCGAACAGGTAGGACTCGTGGTCGGCGACCAGGATGCGCGCGCGTACCTCGGCCAGGTCGACACTGGTGATCGGGAGGCCGCCCCAGGTCGCGGTCTTCTCGGTGGGCTCGGCCGAGAACCGGCCCAGCCGGTCGGCGATGGCGGTCGCCTCGCCGGGATCGTCGCAGGCCACCCCGATCATCCGGCCGGGCGCGACGGTCAGCCCCGACTCGGGATCGTGCAGCTCCGAGTTCGCCTCCGGACCCGGCTCCTGACCGGTCGCGCCCACCTCGTCCGGCTCGATCCGCAGCACATTGATCATGCGGCGCGCGCCGACCATGCCGCGTACGGCCATGTAGCCGCCTTCGAGCAGGAACCACACCGGCACGATGAGGATCGCGACGTACCCGTAGACCGCGACCAGCTCGCCGACACTGATGTCGCCGCTGGCCGCCATCCGCGCGGCGAGCCAGACGACGAGCGCGAGGAACAGCCCGGGGATGCCGACGGTCAACGCCTGCACCCAGCTCATGATCGCCCCGACCCGATAGCCCTTGTCGAGCAGGGTTTGCGAGCGGTCGGCGTACCGGCGCAGGAAGAGGTCCCGGCCGCCGACCCCGGCCAGCACCCGCAGCCCGGACACGATGTCCCCGGCCCGGGCGGTGAGGATGCCCAGCTCATGCCGGTAGCTGCTGTCCACGCCCTGCAACCGCGACAGCAACGGCCAGACGCAGGCTGCCACCACCGGCACGCCCAGCAGCACGAACAGGGCCAGCATCGGGTTCACCGACCAGAGCACCACCGCTGCCACGGCGTACGCCAACACCGCGCCGACCCCGGGCCCGGTCATCGTCAGCGCCCACGAGATCTGCGTGATGTCGGTGCCGCCGACGGTCGCCACCTCACCCGAGGTGATCTTCTTGGGCAGGACGGACCCTACGCGGGTGATGTGCTTCAGGAGCACCTGAGCCGACCGGGCGGTCGCATCCTCCCGGATGAACGTCATCGTCCGATGCCGCGTGATCCCCAGCCAGGCCAGCACCATGCCGGCCAGCACGATGGAACCGACCCAGAACAGCAACGCCTCCGTGTCCCCCGTACGCAATCCGTCGTCGATCGCGCGGGCGATCAGCAGCGGGCGTACGGACAACCCCACCATCCAGAGCGTGCCGACGACGCTGCCTCTGAGAATGCGGGCCTTCTGCGAAGTGACCAGCCACCACAGGTAGCGGATCGGACTGCGAGTGTCGGGGACGCCGGGATCGGGGTGGGGGAGGCGTGGGGGCATGACCTCAGGCTACCGAGCACGTCATGGGCCGTTCACACCCATTTAGCGGTCGCCGAAGGTCCCGGTGCTCCGACCGGCGGCCAACCGTCTTCGTCCGGTCGGTGACTGCCCGGCATCGGGGCGGACGCCTACGCTGGCCGTGCACCCGAGCTTGCCGGAGGCGCTTCGTGACGGCCAAAGCCACCGAGATCGCGGCGGAACAACGCTACTTCGACGATGCTCAGCTGCATTGGGAGCGGTGGATCAGCGAGGCCCGGCGGTTGGCCGACGCCGGAGCGGACAAGGCGGCGGCCAGGGCGCTCAAGCGGCTGGGGGAGGCTCAGGTCGCCCAGTTCGTCGACAGCCGGGCGGTCGCGGTCGGCCGCATCGATCACGAGGACGGTCCGGCTCTCTACATCGGGCGGCACCTGATCAAGGACGACCAGGGGGAAGTGCTGGTCGTCAGCTGGCAGGCGGACGCCGCGGCACCGTTTCACCTGGCCGGTCCCGAGGAGCCGCACGGGCTGGTCCGGAAGCGGACCTTCGAATGTCAGGGCAACACGATCCTCGACTACGCCGACGTGGTCTTCGCGGACTTGACCCTCGCCGGTGTCGGCTCGGGCATCGATGCGGCGCTGCTGGCTGAACTCGGCCGCCGTCGCGACGGCGCTTTGCGCGACATCGTCGCGACCATTCAGGCCGCACAGTACGAGCTGATCCGGGCGCCGATGGACCAGCTGCTGGTCATCGAGGGCGGCCCGGGGACCGGCAAGACGGAGATCGCCCTGCATCGGGTGTCGTGGCTGCTCTACCACCACGCCGAGCGGCTTACCGGTGACGACGTCCTGGTCATCGGGCCTAATCCGACCTTCATGCGGTACATCAGCCGGGTCCTGCCCGCGCTCGGCGACGCCGATGTGCCGATGCGCGACGTCCACCAACTCGCTCCGGTCGACGGACGACCCGGGCGCTTAGAGGCACCCGAGGTGGCCCGGCTGAAGGGTGACGCCCGGCTCGCCACGCTGTTGGCTCGGGCCCTCGACCTGCGTATCGGGACACCGGAGGCGGCCGAGCGACTGCAGGTGTCCGGTGGCTACGTCACGCTGCCCGGTCCGGACGTCGCCGATCAATTGACCGCCTGCCGATCGGCGCCCGGCACTTACGCCGAGCGCCGGCGGCTGTTCCGGGGCCGGTTGACGACGGCGCTGGCCGAGCGGCTGGGCGCCGACCCGGGCCCGCAGCCGGCGGTCGACGCGCTCGTCGAGCGGCTGTGGCCGCAGCTGACCGGAGCCGCGTTCCTGCGCGACCTGTTCCAGTCCCGTGCTCGGCTCGCGGCGGCGGCTGCTGGGATCCTCACGGCCGAGGAGCTGGCCCTGCTGCATCGCCGGGGCAGTGACCGGCTTTCCCAGGAACGGTGGTCGGCTGCCGACCTGCCGCTGCTGGACGAGGCGGACGCGCTGATCAACGGCGTACGCGCCCGGTATGCCCATGTCGTGGTCGACGAGGTGCAGGATCTGTCGCCGATGCAGCTGCGCTCGATCGCCCGCCGGTCGAAGGACGGGTCGATGACGATCGTCGGCGACCTCGCTCAGGCGACGGGCGCGTGGGGCGCCGACGGGTGGGACGAGATCACCCGGCATCTGCCGGACAACCAGCCCGTCGCGGTACGCCCGCTGCGGTTCGGCTATCGCGTACCCGAGCAGATCATGTCCTTCGCGGGCCGGCTGTTGCCGAAGGCCGCACCTTCGATCACGCCGCCGCAAGCGGTGCAGGTGGGGACCGCCGCACCGACTGTCTTGCGGGTGGGCGTGGCGGAGCGGGGGCGGCTCGTCGCGACGACAGCGCAGGTGCACTCCAAGGCCGGGCGATACGTCGGGGTGATCTGCCCGGCCAAGTGCCGCCGCGAGGTGGAGGTGGCGCTCACCGAGGCGGGGGTCGGTTGGGTCGACGGCGCGGGCGAGCGAGCCGATGGCGATCTGACGCTCATCAGCCCGGCGGACGCGAAGGGCCTGGAGTTCGACGTCGTCATCGTCGTGGAGCCGGAGGCGATCGTCGACGAGGACCAGCGCGGCCATCGCATGCTCTACGTAGCCTTCACCCGGGCCACGACCGAGCTGGCCGTCATCTGCGTCGGCGAACCGTTGCCTCTCGACCGCGAGCCCGGTACGCGAGTCGCGCTCCCCACCGCAGTCACGGGAGACCAAGTCGGCTACGAGGTCGCCCGCCTGGCGGAGTACGTCGCCGAGCGGATTCGCAAGACGTTGCCCGAGCAGCAGTGGGAGCAGGTGCTCACGATGGTGCGCCGGCGTCTGAACCCGCCGACGGCGCCGAACGATCCAGGCGGCGGGCCCGACATCTGAGCCGTCCGTCAGCGGGCGTGCCGCTGCAGCGCGTCGCTGTCGATTCGGCGGCCCACGAGCAGGTTCACGATCGTGTCGACGATGATCGGCTTGGTCGCCTTCGCCGGAACCGGGACGTCCAACTGCTTGCACAGCTGCTTGAGCGCCACCGCGGTCAGCTTCAAATCATTGATGTAGCGAGCCGCGGCGGCGCGGTCGTCGATCCGTGCGAGGTCGGCCGCGATCTGTTCGGCGTCCACCGCGACCGGGGCCGCCTTCGCCGTCCTGCTCGTCGGGCCGGTGCCGACGCGGGCGCCCTTGGGGATCACCGCGAGCTTGGCCTCCCCGCTGAGCAGGTCACCCACCTGATCCGACGGCAGCTTCCGCAGGAAGTCCGCCAGGTGGAGCAGGAGAGCGTGCGTCTGGTCGATCGCTGCGTCGGTCATCGGGTTCCCTAGGTCAGGTTCGGATCCGGGCGTGGAACTCGCTGGTCAACTGCTGAAGCTCGTATTGCACGACGGCGTTGCCGCCCGGTGCGAGAACGACGGGCAATCCGCTCTCGGACCCGCCGAACAAACTGTTGCTCTGCCGAATCCGCTGGTCGAAGACCTTGATCTCCAAGGGGTCGAGGCCACGGATGCCGCTCTGGTGGGCGTTGATGGGTTGCGTTCCGGCGTACTGCACCATGTTCACCACCACTCCCAGGATCTCGGGCGCGACGTCGGGGCTGGCCGATCCGGCCAGCGCAGCCGCCCGACCGTAGTCGTCGATCAGCTCCGACAGGCGACCGCGCAGGTAGCTTATGCCTAGCGTGGACAGATAATCGGGCCGGGCGGGGACGAGGACGCCGTCGCTGGCCACGATCCCGGCCCGGGTCATCATGCCGAAGTTGGGCGGGCAGTCCAGCAGGATGACGTCGTAATCGTCGAACGCCGGTCGGGCCAGCGCGTCGGCCAGCACGCGGTGCACTCGCAAGAAGTTGGGGCTGCGTACCTGAACGCGGGAACCGCCGAGCTCGATCGCGAGGTCCTGGTCGGCGTCGATGAGGCCGAGGTGCGACGCCACGATGTCCAGCCGGCCGCCGTTGGCGGCGACGACCTCGTTGACGCGCGGCGGGGTGAGCACGAAGTCTTCCAGCGTCGCCGGCTCGCCTCCGCTGAGCAGCGGGCCGATCCACTGCAGAACCGTCCGGGCGTCCTCGATCTCGTTCTCCCACTGGGCCGCGGTGTAGAAGCAGAACGTCAGGCTCGCCTGCGGATCCAGATCCACCAGCAGGACACGGCGACCACGGTGCGCGAGCTCGGCGCCGATGTTGGCGGTGATCGTGGTCTTGCCGACGCCACCCTTGTAGTTGATGACCGACACGACGCGGGGCATGCACGCATCGTGCCATCACCGCGCGTGCGGCGTGTCCCGCCGGAAACAGCGACACCCGATTGACCCGGCATCGACGAACTTATAAGTTTAACGACACGACAAACTCAATCGTGGTCTACCAGGGATGTTGCTGGCCGTTCGTCGCCGTCGCCGTTTCGGTGCCTCCACCACCGTCGCCCAACGACGCCCCGCGCCGACCACCTCGTGGAAGGTCAAGTCATGCGTAGACGTGCTCCCGCCCTCGTGGCGGGCGTGGCGGCGCTGGTCGCCGCAACCGGGACCGCCGTGATCACCGCGTTGCCGGCGTCGGCCGCGGCCGGCTGCACCGTTCAGTACGCGGTCTCGTCCCAGTGGCCGGGCGGCTTCGGCGCCAACGTCACCATCACCAACCTGGGGAGCGCCGTCTCCTCGTGGACCTTGGTGTGGTCGTTCGGCGCTTCGCAGACGGTCACCCAGTACTGGAACGCCACCGTCACCCAGAGCGGCTCCACGGTGACCGCCAAGAACGTCGGCTACAACGGCTCACTCGCCACCAACGCGTCCACCTCGTTCGGGTTCAACGGGTCGTGGAACAACTCCGCCAACCCGGTGCCGACCGGCTTTACCTTGAACGGCACGAGCTGCACCGGTGTCGTCACCGGGTCGCCGTCGCCGACGACCGCGTCGCCGAGCCCGAGCCGGACGTCGGCCAGCCCTTCGCCCAGCTCGACCGGGTCGTCGGGCGTACCGTCGGACGCCGTCTGGGTGGCCAGCGGCCAGTGGGACAACTGGACCAACAACGGGTACACGCTGAACAACGACGTCTGGGGCTCGGGCGCCGGCCCGCAGACGATCTGGGCGCGTACCGGCACCAACTGGGGTGTCGTCGCCAACCATCCGATGACCTCGGGGGTGAAGGCGTACCCGCACACCGGCAAGACGATCAACCGGACGATCAGCTCGCTGGCCAGCCTCACCAGCACGTTCAACGTGAGCGTGCCGAGCGGCGGAGACTGGGAGACCGCGTACGACATCTGGGCCAACAACTACGCCTACGAGGTGATGTTGTGGACCAACAAGAACGGCGCGGTCGGCCCCATCGCCGACTCCTACGACGCCAACGGCGCGGTGCCGTCGTTCACCAACGTGAGCGTCGGCGGCCAGACGTGGAACGTCTACAAAGGCAACAACGGCAGCAACGCGGTCTTCTCCTTCCTGCGCACGAGCAACGCCAACTCGGGCAGCATCGACGTGCTGGCCGTGCTGAAGTGGCTGCGGACGCAGGGCTGGTGGGCCGACGTGACCATCGGCGACGTGCAGTTCGGCTTCGAGCTGTCCGGCACCAGCGGCCAGCAGGCCTTCACCTGCAACAGCTTCGCGATCACCTACAGCTGAACCCAGCTGGTACGCGTAAGTGAGTTCCCCGCCAGGGGCGGAGCGTTCCTTATCCTGGCGGGGTGACATTGCGGTTCGAGACGCGTGGGTCGGACTCGCCGTGGATCGACACCGTGTGGACCTGCACCAGCGATCAGGTCACCGAGATGACCTCCGTCGCAGGAGTGTGCTGGGGCCTGGTGTTCTGGGAACGGGAGGGCACGGCGTACGCGGCGATCACCGGCCCGGAGACCGGTGCAGGCAGCGCACCGGTGCCCGAAGGTGCGACCTTCGTCGGCATCGAGTTCGCCGTGGGCACGTCGCTGCGTGCTCTGCCGGTCCCGGCGCTCGTCGGCGGCGGGATCAACCTGCCCGACGTCACGCACCGGAGCTTCCCGCTGGACGGCCTGCGCTGGGAGCGGCCGGCCGCCGACGACGCCGAGGCGCTGGTGGAGCGCCTCATCCGGGCCGGGACGATCCTCCGCGATCCCCTGGTCACCGAGGTACGCCGAGGCCACCCCACGGACATGTCGGCGCGTACGGTCGAACGCCGTTTCCGGGCGGCGACCGGGCTCACCCAAGGCGCCGTACGCCGAATCGAACGAGCCCGGACGGCGGCGGCGCTCCTCGCGGCGGGAACGCCGATCCCCGACGTCGTCTTCGAGCTCGACTACTTCGACGCCCCGCACCTGGCCGTCGCGTTACGCCGCTACATCGGGCGTACCGCACTGCAATTGCGAGAGGGCGTGGGCGGCGCGATCGCGCTGGACCTCGGTCAGCGAGTCACGTCGTAGATCACCTTCATGATCCCGTTCGGGTACGCCGCCGACTCGCGCAGCGTGAGCATCTGCTTCTCCTTGTCGGACCGGCTGAACACGCTCTTGCCCTCGCCGAGCAGGATGGGGAAGACGAGCAGGTTGTACTGGTCGATCAGACCCGCGTCCGACAGACGGCGAGCGAGTTCCGCGCTGCCGTGGATGAAGATCGCACCGCCCTCACCCTCCTTGAGCCGGGCGACGTCCTCGGTCGATCGCAGAATGGTCGTCGGACCCCAGCCGTCGACGATCGCGTCGTCGCTCAACGAGGTCGACACGACATACTTGGGCAGCTCCTTGTACGCCGCGTGATCCTCCGACTCGCGCCAGGTCGGCGCGAACGCCTCGTAGCTGCGCCGGCCGAACATCAACGCCGTCGTGTCGGCCAGCTCCTCGCCCTTGAGCGCGAACGCCTCCGGCACGAACTCGATGTCCTTGAACACCCAGCCGCCGCTGCGGTGCTCCTCGCCCGGCCCGCCGCCGGGGGAGTCCACCACACCGTCGAGGGACATGAACCCGGTGTAGACCAGCTTGCGCATCTGCCGTTCTCCTCACAACTCACGCGGCGTCGGGTCGACGCGCTGTCAGGGCGTGACTCGACGATGCTAGAGGCCGGCCGCCGGAGCCGTCTTGTACGGAAACGACACGCCGGTCGACAAGTGTGCCGATCAGGCGGTGTCCCGGTTCAGATGCGCCGTCGTGCTCGCCGCGGCGGCCGTGCCGATCAACGGCTCCCGTCTGCGGGCGGCGTTCGTCCGGCGGCCCGCACCGGTTCGCGCTTGACCCAGCGCTGGCTCGCGCAGGATCGCCGTTGATCGCGCTGGATCAGGGTTTCCGGTCGAATCTTCGCCCAAGATTCGACCCGGAACCCTGATCCGGCACGGCTGTCAAACCGGGAAGTTCGAGCGGAACACCCCGCCCGGATCCACGTGGCTCTTGATCCGCCGCAACCGCTCGACGGCCTCGGGCGCGAACGCGTCGGCGACGGTCTCGGCCGGGTTGAGGAAGGTGAACGGCTTGCGGCCGCTGATCGGAAGCGACGCCGCCAGCGCGGCCTGCTTGGCGAGCACGCCTTCGGGGCCGCGCGGAATCCCGAACAGGTACAGCGCGAACGGTTCGGTCAGCGGCCCGTGCGGGCTGTCGGACGGCCGGGTGAACGCGCCGCCGAGGTGGCGTACCTGGACGCTGAGCAGCGGTGCGATCGGTTCGGCCAGCAGCGCGTCGTCGAGCGTGGTGAGCAGCTCCGCGTGGGACAGCCCGGCGCTGGGGTCGGTCGGTTCGCCGGTGATGCCGCCCAATTCGTCCACCGCCATGACGCGACGGCTGTCCGCGATCGGCTGCGGCAGCCGGTCCAGCTCCGCGAGCAGGTCACGCGCCTCGGCCTCCGGGCCGAGGTACGTGGCGTCGACGGTGACCATCGGGTCCGCGCCGGGAAAGTGGACCAGGGTGAACCACAGCGTCAGCTCATCGGGCGCACTGTCCACGATCTGCTGATACGCCGAAAGCACGGCGAACGCGTGCTCGCCGGTCCACATCATGCGCCCGCCGTAGAGGTGCGGCGCGGGGTGCAGGTCGAGTTCGAGCGCGGTGACGACGGCGAAGTCGCCACCCGCGCCGCGCAGCGCCCAGAACAGGTCGGGATCGCTGTCGGCGGTGACGTGCCGTTCCCGGCCTTCGGCATCCACGACGTCGAGCGCGCGTACGCTGTCGGCGACCCAGCCGTGCGTACGCCCGAACCAGCTCAGCCCGCCGCCGAGGGCAACGCCGGTGACGCTGACGACGGGGGAGCTGCCGGGCAACCCGGTCAACCCGTAGGCGGCCGCCGCCTGCTGCAGCTGTCCGGAGGAGACGCCGGCGCCGATCCGGGCCCGGCGGTTCACCGGATCGATCTCGAGCGCGTCCAGCTTCCGCGTACGCAGCAGGATCGTCCCGTCGGTGCGTCCGGTCGCGCCGTGCCCGTTGGGCTGGGTGGCGATCGTGAGCCCGTTCGCGCCGGCGTAGCGGACGAGGGCGGCGACGTCGGCCGGGTCGGCGGCTTCGACGACGGCGTCCACCGGCTGCTCGACGGCCCGGTTCCAGGGCAGGCGAGCCTCGTCGAAGCCGGCCACGCCCGGTCGCCACACCTGTCCGCGTACAACCTGATTGAGCTTTTCCTGGATATCAGACATCTAGAATTACCTCCAAGAGTGAGCCCGCCGGAGCGGGCCGGCAGTCAGGCGCGCAGCGCGGCGAACCTGTTCCGGGTGTTGTCGGGCGTGGCCGGATAGCGGCGCTCGACCTGGGCCTGCAGACCCGCGAGCGTCTGGCCGGCCAACTCCTTGCGCCAGGCCAGGTCGGCGCGGCTCATCGCCTGTGCCACCAGGCACGCCTGCCGGTAGTCGACCTGGGGGTCGGCGCCCGGACCCTGCTTGAGCAGTTGCTCGCAGCGGAACGCCTCGTCCGGCCCCTCGATCGCGACGACCACGTCGAGCAGGGTGATGGTCTCGGGGCTGCGGGCCAGCTGGAAGCCGCCGCGCGGCCCGGGGGTCGAGGTGACGATCCCCGCCCGGGCCAGCGCCTGCAGCTGCTTGTTCAAGTACGCGGCCGGCAAGCCGTAGAACGCGGCGAGCTTGGCCGCCGGGATCGCCTGCCCGGCGGGGAGCCAGGTCAGGTTGAGGCAGCTGTGCAGCGCCCACTCGACGCCCTCGCTCATCCGCATATCTGGACACTACATGTCCAGGATTACCGGAGGCAAGCGCCCACCCGGACAAATCACTTCTTCGACCGCCTGCTGAGCACGTACTGCACCGACGGACTGACGGGCTTGTCGGTGCGGTGAACGCAGCCCATCCAGCAGCAGGGCCGGCGGACGCCCTCTTTGAGCTCGGACACCACCCGCCGGACGTGGTCTTCCCTCGTCTCCTGCTTCTTCACGCTGATGGTCCAGCAGATCCATTCGTTGCGGGCCAGCGGCGTGAGCCCTTCCCAGGCGGTCAACGCCGCATCATCGGCAACCAGGACTGTTCGCAAATCGTCCGGAACCTCGTGTACCACGCCGCCGGCGACATGCTTTGAGGCCATAGACCCGACTCTACCCAAGATCACCGCTCTCGGCGGCGTAGCCTCGGCGGAAGGGGCTGCGCGCCTCAACGGGGGAGCCATGACGAGATCCATCGTCGGCTTGATCACGCATCGCCGGGCGAAGTACGCCTTCATCATCTTCTGGCTCATCGTCGTCGCGGTGGCCGGACCACTGGCGGGCAAGCTGACCGACGTCGAGCAGAACGAGGCCAAGTCCTGGCTGCCCGGCAGCGCCGAGTCCACCAAGGCGCTGGACGCGCAGACCGCGTTCGCCTCGCCGAACACCATCCCGGCGGTGGTCGTCTACGAGCGACCGGCCGGGCTGACACCTGCCGACCAGCAGAAGATCGTTGGCGACGCCCAGACCTGGGCCGGTTTGAGCGACCTGGACGGCAAGGTCGTGGGGCCGATCCCCGCGCGGGACGGCCAGGCCGCCGAGATCATCATCCCTCTCAACTTGGGCGAGGAAGGCTGGAACAAGGCCGGCACCGCGGTCGAGGCGATCACCGCGACGGCCCGCGACGGCGCGAACGGCATGGCGGTCTACGTGACCGGCCCGGCCGGCATCGCCGCCGACTCCAGCAAAGCCTTCGAAGGCATCGACTCCACGCTGCTCTACGGCACGATCGGAGTCGTCGTGATCATCCTGCTGCTCACCTATCGCAGCCCGGTCCTGTGGCTGTTGCCGGTGATCTCCGCCGGAGTCGCGCTGACCGTCGCCCAAGCGGTGATCTACCTACTGGCCAAGAACGCCGGCCTCACCGTGAACGCGCAGAGCGCGGGCATCCTGACCGTCCTCGTGTTCGGCGCGGGCACCGACTACGCACTGCTCCTGGTCGCCCGATACCGGGAAGAGCTGCGCAAACACGCCGACCGGCACGAGGCGATGGCGGTCGCGCTGCACCGGGCCGGACCGGCGATCATCGCCAGCGCCTCGACCGTGGTCGTCGGCATGCTGTGCCTGATGTTCGCCGAGACGAACGCGACCCGCGGCCTCGGACCGGTCGCCGCGATCGGCATCCTCGTCGGCCTCGCCGTCATGCTCACCCTGCTCCCGGCGCTGCTCACGACCGTGGGCCGATGGGTCTTCTGGCCGAAACGGCCGGCTTTCGGCTCCCGCGAACCCACCACGACCGGATTCTGGGCGAAGATCGGCGCGGGCATCGCCCACCGGGCCCGGCTCACCTGGATCGTCACGACCCTCGTGCTCGCCGCGCTCACCCTCGGCATCGTGCAACTCGACGCCACAGGTCTGACCAACGCCCAATCCTTCCGCGGCAACCCGGACTCGGTCGCGGGCGAGGAGATCGTCTCCCGCCACTTCGCGGCGGGCGCCGGCAACCCGGTCGTCGTGGTCAGCTCCGCCGCTCAAGCAGATGCGGTACGCACAGCGCTCGCCGGCACGGCGGGCATCGATCCTGCCAGCGTCACCCCGCCGGTGGTACGCGACGGCACCGCGTACCTCGAAGGAACGCTGACCGATCCGGCCGACAGCTCGGCGGCGTACACGACGGTCGACCGCGTACGCGACGCGGTGCACGCCGTCCCCGGAGCAAACGCGCTGGTCGGGGGCAACACCGCGATCAACCTCGACGTGCAGCGAGCCGCCGAACGGGACCGGAACCTGATCATCCCGATCGTGCTGCTCGTCGTCTTCCTGATCCTGATGATGCTGCTCCGGGCGGTGATCGGACCGATCCTGCTCATCGCCACCGTCGTGCTGTCCTTCGGAGCCGCCCTCGGCGCCAGTGCGCTGGTGTTCCGGCACGTCTTCGGATTCGACGGCGCCGACACTTCGCTGCCGCTGTTCGTCTTCGTCTTCCTCGTCGCGCTGGGCATCGACTACAACATCTTCCTGATGACCCGCGTACGCGAAGAGTCGGCGCGGCACGGCACCCGGCGAGGCGCCCTCCTCGGGCTGTCCGCGACCGGCGGGGTGATCACCTCAGCCGGACTGGTGCTGGCCGGCACCTTCGCCGTCCTGGCCACCCTGCCGCTGACCGCGTTCGCCGAGATCGGCTTCGCCGTCGCGTTCGGCGTCCTGCTGGACACCATCGTCGTCCGCTCGGTCCTCGTCACTGCGCTGAACCTGGATCTGGGCCGGCACATCTGGTGGCCGAGCCGGCTGGCCCGGATCCCCGACGTGCCGGCCGGGCAGGCGGCGGCCGACGCGCTGCGATCGCCTGCGCCGGGACCCGCCGCCCGCCTCGACTAGCCGATGCCGTACGCCCGGTAGATCGTCGTCGTCCCGATGTTGCCCGCACCGTCGGCGACCTGCGCCCGCAGGCTCACGTAGCCGGACGCGGGGTTGGGCACCGACAGCGACCACCTGCCCCCGGAGACGGTGACGGGAACCGCCCGCCACGTCGTCCCGTCGTCGGACGACGCCCAGGCCGTGACCGTCTTCACGGTCGCCGTCGGGAACGGGAAGTCCATCAGCCACCGCTGCCGGTCGAAGTTGAGCGAAACCGACGTGGTGCTCGACGGCGCGGCGTGGTTGTACAGGTCCAGCCCGCCCGGGAGGAACCGGGTCAGCAGCACCGGCGCGATCGTCGAAGTGCCCGGCTTGGCGTAGAACCGGAAGCTGGTGGTCACCTTCGGCGACAACAGGTCGGCCGGGTAGGTGAAGTCGGGATGGTAACGCGTCGCCGTGGAGGTCAGCGTGTACCAGCCCGCCGTCGTGATGGGGAAGTACTGCTGAGGACTGTCGTCCCCCCACGACGTGCTCGTACGCGTCGCGACGGTCGCGCCGTTGAGAGTGAGCGTCGACACCGTCTTCTCACTCGCCTGCGAGCCCAGCTGATACCAGTCGGTGAACATGTGCTGGCCGTCGAAGGTGATGTTCTTGCCCGCGACAGCCGGCACGATGTGGGCCGGGCCCCAGGCGGCGCGGTTGAAGACGTCGGTGACCTGCTGCCCGGCGGTGAACGTACGCCGGTCCCACCAGAAGTCGATGTCGGACTCACTGCGGACGAGCCACTGCCCCGGCGAGACATGGGTGATCATCGTGTACGGCGCGGGCGCGTTCTTCAGGCTGAGGTAGAGCGAGCCCGAACAGCTCAAACCGTTGTCCTGATTGGGCTGCAGCGCCAAGGTGTTGTACGCCGCGCCCGACGGGCCCTTGCGTACCTGCGCGTTGAGCGTCGCGAGCGAAGACGTCGACCTCATGATGCCGTACCGGGGCAGCCCGGCGGTCTCGCCATTGACGATGTACGCCTCCGCGTCGTCCGAACGCGTCCACGTGGACATGTACGCGAAGCGCAGCTCGGTGGAGGTGTTCGGGAGGACGAAGAACCTGCCCGGCACGTTCCACCCGCCGGCGCCCATACTGCTTCCGGCGACGCACACCTGCGCGCTGAACCGCTGGGAGAAGGTCGTGGAGTCCGGGCTGTTGTCCAGCCGGACCCGCAGCGGTACGCCGGCCCGCGCGTCGATGACAATCGACTTCGGGGCGGTCACCGAGACGATCGTCGCGGCCATGGTGTCGGTGGAGTCCCTGGTGTTCCAGATGTCGACCAGCGCGGCGTAGCGGCCGGCGGGCAGCACTTTGGTCGTGTCACTGGCCACCTGATACCAGTCGTGGCTCGTCATGTTGACGAGCGTCACGGTCGTGGCGACGGCGACACCGTCCCGGCCCAGCGTCGTCACCTTCAAGGACGGGCTGGTGGCGGTCGCCGGTGGGCTGCCCGCGTGAATCAGAACCGCCGCGGCGGTGACGAGAGCGGCTTCACGAAACGTATATCCCACGTCTGAAATCCCCGTGTTCCCTAGCCGAAGAGTGCTCGGATCCTAACAACGGGCCTCGATTCGCGACGTCCCCCTCAAGAGCTGCCCCCTTCGGCTGACACCGTTCCACCGGTTCAGCCAGACGTGCTAGCGCGCAGGGGGCCAAGATCGTACAAGAAATCGGGGTCCGGACCGTCAGAGAATCGGTGCCATGCAGACGAAACCCGTGAACCTGACCGAGGCACTGGCCACCTTCGACGAGGTCTACAGCCCCCGGATCGTGGCCAGAGTCAACGACTACGACGTACGGATCGCGCACACCGAAGGCGAGCATGTCTGGCACGTCCACGACGACACCGACGAGTTCTTCCTCGTGCTCGACGGCCGGTTCGACGTCGCCCTCCGCGACGCCGACGGCAACGAGACCACGGTGATTCTGCGCAAGGGCGACACGTTCGTCGTGCCCAAGGGCACCGAACACAAACCGTCCTCACCAGGCGGGGCGATCCTCATGTTCGAACCGTCCGGGACCCCGACCACCGGGGATCGCCATGAGGGCGACATCCCGGAGCACGTCGACAGCACCATTGGCCGCCAGCTGAGCTGAGGTCGGCCGATCCTGCCGCCGGTGAGCCGTCAGCGCCTTGACAGGCGATCCGGTCGCAGCTTCCGAAACCGTTCCCTTCGTGGTCGGTTGATCACTGTCGCCAGCTGATCGGCCTCAGCGCGGCTCCGCTGTGCGGCTTCGGTGTCGCCGAGGCCCGCGTGGGCGTCCGCGAGCGCGAGCAGAGCCAGTTCGAGCCGGGCCGGCCACGGCATCGTGCGGTACGCGTCGACCGCCGCCTCCGCGTGAGCGGCGGCGACCTCGAACTCGCCCAACCCGTTGTGGGCACCGGCGAGCACGAGATCTACGAAGGGTTCATGGCTCCGGGCGATCTTCGGCCACTTCGCGCGAGCCTCGGCGATCAGGTCTCGGGCTCGATGGTGTTCGCCCAGGTCGACGAGGACCTCGGCGAGGTCACGCAAGATCTCCGGCTCGAAGGAATGCATATCGCGGTCCCTGGCGTCCGCCAGCTCCTCCTCGAATGCCCGCCGGGCCGGTTCCGGCCGCCCGGCGTGAAGCTGAATCTGAGCGCGTACTTGCATGCACCACATGTCCAGGTGTCCGTACGAACCCTGGCGGGCGATGGCGAGTGCCGTGTCGGCCACGTTCATCGCCGCGTCGAACTCGCCCCGGAAGAGCCGGATCTCCGCGGCGGACAGCCAGAGTCGGACGTGGTGCTCCTCCGAGGTCAGCGCGTCCGCCCGAAGTGCCTCGGCGTCACGTAGGTACTTCTCGGCTTCCTCGATCCGGCCGAGCCGGAGCAGGACCTGGATCAGACTGCTGACGAAGATGAGTTGCGACCGCGTGTTCCCCGACGCTGCGGCGCGGCCCACTGCCTCCGCGAACGCCTCGGCGGAGCCGATGAAGTCCCCGTGGTCGAACAGGTATATGCCGAGGTTGCCATGGGCGGTGACCTTCTCCCGGTCGCCGAGGTCGCCGGCCAGGGCGACGGCCCTCGTGCCCACCTCGACGGCGGCGGTGCTGTCGCCCTCCGACCGCAAGGCGGAAGCCGTCATCGCCGTCATGCGGAACAAGCCGGGGCCGTCGCCGTGCTGTTCCGCCAAACGTCCAGCCACGTCGAGGAACTCGCGGACCCGGGCGACCGAGCGCCACTCGTTGATGGTGTTGCGCAACGGCACCACGAGCCGCCACAACTTGGGATGGTCGCGCAGCGCTTCGCACGCGAGGAAGACGTTGGACTCCTCGTCCTCGATCGGCAGGTAGGCGCGGTCGTGGTGCCACTCGATGAACCCGGTGATCAGCGCATCGCGGTCGGGCTCCGGCAGATCTCGCCGCGCCGAACGCGCCGCGTGCAGCCGCACCAGGTCGTGCATACGGTAGCGGCGGGGTCGGTGTTGCTCGACAAGGTGACCGGCGACGAGGTAGCGCAGCGCCTGCGCTGTGTCCCCCTCAGACAGTCCCGACACCGCCGTCAGCAGATCCTGCGAGAAGTCTTCGCCGGGCAGCGCACCGATGCGGCAGTACAGATCGCGGGCGTGCGCGGTGAGCGTCCGGTAGGACAGGTCGAGGTTGGCCGCCACCGCCGCCGTGGGGTCGCCGTCGATGAGCAGGACGTCGAGGCGGTCGCGACGTTCCAGCTCGTCCACGTAGTCGCCGATCGCGACATCGGGGTCGCCGACGATGTGCGCGGCCGCGATCCGCAGTGCGAGCGGAAGCTGCCCGCACAGGCCGGCGAGCCGTTCGGTCGCCTGCGGATCAGCCGCGACGCGCTCCGGGCCGACGATGCGCGACAGCAGCTCGGTGGCGGCATCGCCGCCGAGCGCACCCACGCGTACCGGCCGGGCGTCGTTGAGCGCGACGAGCCCGGTGAGCCGGTCACGGCTCGTCACGATGGTGAAGCAGCCGCTTCCGGGTAGCAGCGGCCGAACCTGTTCCGCGCTGCCCGCGTTGTCCAGGATCACCAGGACGCCGCGGTCGGCGGTCGACGCCCGGAACAGCTCGGCGGCCGCGTCCACGTCGTCCGGTACCGCGTCCCGCCGCAGCCCCAAGGCCAGGAGCAGCCGCCCCAGCGCTTCCCGCGGCGTCACCGGTTCGCGTTCGTCGAAGCCGCGTAGGTTCACATACAGCTGCCCGCCTGGGAATCCAGCCCGGTGAGCGTGCCCCCAGTGGACAGCGAGCGCGGTCTTCCCCATGCCACCCGGGCCGACGATGGTGGCCAGCGGTGCGGCCGGCACCTCAGCGGCGAGCCGAGTCAACGTCGCCAGCTCCAAGTCTCGCGCGGTGAAGCCGGGGACGTCGGCCGGCAACTGGCTCGGCGCGGCGATGACCGGGCCGGCAACGGCCTGTGTGGTCCGCTGCTCGGGCGGTGCCGTGACGGCGACTTCCAGCTCTTGCCGCAGGATCTGACGGTGCAGTTCGCGCAGTGCTGGACTGGGCTCGCTGCCTACCTCCTCGACCAGCCGCTGGCGCAGTGATCGGTAATGCGCGAGCGCGTCGGCCTGGCGGCCGCCGTTGTAGAGCGCCAGCATGAATTGCCCGGCGAGCCGTTCGTCCAGCGGGTGGTCGTCCATCGCCGCGGTCAGCTCGGCCAGCACCGTCGTGTGGTGACCGCCGCGTAGCAGGGCGTCGTTGCGGTCGAGGATCATCGCCCACCGTTCGAGTTCAAGGGCGGCTGAGATGGCCTGGAGCCAATCGCTGTCCAAGTCGTCGAAAGGCGTGCCCCGCCACAGTGCGAGGGCGTCGCGCCACAGACCCATGGCGGTGGCATCGTCTGCTGCCCGGGCCGCCGTCACGAGATCGCGGAAGCGGTGCAGGTCCACAGTCGAGGGCTCGATGTCCAGTAGGTAACCGCCTGCTCGGCGGACCACTGTGGGGCCGCCGGACGCGGCGAGGACGCCGCGCAGTCGCGACAGGTAGCTGTGCAGAGTCAACCGGGCGCGCTGTGGTGGCCGATCGCCCCACACCCGGTCGACGAGTTGCTCAGAGGTGACCGGGGCCTGCGGCTCGGCCAGAAGTACTGCCAGCACTGTGCGCTGACGGGCGGGTCCCAGCTCAACAGCGCCGTCGAGGCCGTACGCCACTACCGGTCCCAAGACACCGAACCGCAAGACGCCCCCTTCCCGCCCGGAACTGCGGGCGGTATGCGGGGTACACCGTAGGCGATGGCTGCGAGCGTT
>JABFYB010000591.1 GCA_013361475.1 Hamadaea sp. | reverse complement strand
GCGGCGACGAAACCGTCGGAGAGGCCGTAGTCGGTCGTCAGCGAGATCCAGTCATAACCGGGCATGTCTCGAAGTTACCGCGAGAATGCGGTGCGTCACTGCCCCTGCTCTCGGCGTACTCCTATCTTGCTGAAGAGGACGATCACCGGAAGCGTGCAGATCAGCGGGCCCACGACGGCGAGGGGCCTGGTGAGCCACCACTGTAGATCGATGCGCAGGTCGTCGGTCCGGTCCGTGAATTCGTAACCGAACAGCAACCAAGCCAAGAAAAGGAATATCGCGAGCCCGGTGGTGTGCACCAGATAGAGCGGCAGCGAGAAGCGGTTGATCAGGTCGTTCGCCTTGTGCCACCGTGGCCGGAGCAGCACGCGTTGCATGGTGGGCCGCAGGAGCTCCACCACGCCGATCTGGAACAGCAGCAGTGCGACGATGACGAAGGTCGGCGGGGCCATGTTGGAGAACCGTTCGCCCGGCACGCCGACCATCGAGCCCGGATACAGACCCGAGCCGACCAGGCCGACCAGCCCGAACAGGCCCGCCCAGAGCAGCGTCCAGTCAGCGCGGCGCGGCGCGTCGACCACCTGCTGGTAGAAGAATCCCGCCTGGTGGGCGAGGCCCCAGACGAGGACCATGTTGGCCCAGCCCGCCGCCTCGATGTGGTAGTTGAACCGGACGACGTCGATCATCATCGCCGCGCCGCCCAGCCACACCAGCACGAGGCTGCCGTATCGGCGGTGCAGCCAGAGCGACACCGGCAGCAACACGATCAGCATCAGGTAGATCGCGAGAAACCACAATGGACTGATGATGAGCCGGACCGCGCGGCCGATGCCCTCCAGCTTGAAATACCCGCCGATGGCCGAGCCGACCGCGATCCAGGCCAGCATCACGACCATCGCCGGCACGGCCAGCTTGCGGATCCGCCGGGTCACGAAAGATCCAATTTGTACGCCATTGAGCCGTGCCCGCTCCCACGAACGAAGATGGACGTACCCGCCGACGTAGAAGAACAACGGCATGACCTGGAACAACCAGGTCGCGAGCCAGAAACCGTGGGTGAACCCGAGTGGGCTGGTCGCGTGCGGGCCGGCCTGAGCGCCGTTCGACTCCCAGGTCAGGATGGTGAAAGCCCAGTGCCACAACACGACCACGATCAGGCTGGCGGCGCGAAGGAAGTCCACGTAGTTGTCGCGGGACCCGGCCTTCGGGGTCGTCTCGGTGACTGCCGTGGGGGCGCTCATGCCCGAGGACTATGCCAGAGAAGGCCTCGTCGCACGGTCTGCTGCCCGACGCTCTGCCTCTGCGTCCGTCGCGCCGCCCTCAGCGGGCCGCCGCGTTGACGCGTCCGAGAAGTTGATCTAGTCCAGAAAGTGTCGTCATAGCAACCGAAACTCGCCAAGATCCACCCCGTACGCGCGGCCAGCGCAGCCTCCGCGACGAGCGGACCGTTCAGGCGCGAAGCCGGAGTCCCCGAGGTGTCACGGTGAATCCGGCCGCGGCCAACGCCTCGCCCAGGACGCTGTCGTGCACTGCCTCGCCGTCGGCCCGTTCCACGCTGAGGCTGCCGAGCGCCCCGGCCCGAACGGCCTCCGCCAACGCTTTGGTCGCCGCGGTGATCAGCTGCGGTTCTGCGGTGAAGGTCAGCAGCGTACGCCCGCCTCGTTCGACGTAGAGGGCGAGTTCGCCGTCGACGAGGACGACCAGCGCGCCCGCTTTGCGACCGGGGCGGTGCCCGCCGTCGGCCGGGGGCCAGTCCAGTGCCGCGCCGTAGGGGTTGGCCGGATCGGTTGCCGCCAGTACTTGGGCCGGGAAGGTGCGATCGGCGTATGACCGCAGGCGGTCGACTGCGCCGGGCAGCGCGAACTGGGCCGCGCCGAGTCCTTCGACGAAGTAGCCTCGGCGGGCCGCCCCACGCTCCTCCAGTCCTGACAGGACCGGGTAGACGGCCGCAAAGCCGCCAGGCTGACCTTCGGCGGCCACGGCTCCTCGGGTGACGACGCCGTGCCGTTCCAGCAACGAGTCGGCGAGGGCGGCCGCCCGGCGGGTGGGGTCGAGGTCGCGCTCGGCGACGAGATGCCAACGCCCGGCCACCGTCGGCGGACCTTGCCGCAGTGTGCTCAGCGAGACGCGACCGCTGCGCTGGTAGCGCGAGCGCCCGGGCGCGGGCCGGGACTTGTGTGCGCCGGTGCCTCCGGAGAGCAGTGCTCGCACTGGAGCCAGCGTGTCGTTCCCGACCAGGCCTGCCCACACGAGGTCCCACAACGCTTCGACGACCTCTGGCTCGTCGGCGGTCGTCGGGAACTGGCGGAAGAACAACGCGCCGCCGCTCAACGCGTCCAAGATGGACTGATGTAGGGCGGGCCACTCCTGATCCAGGGCGGGCGGCAGGAGCAACGGCGCGGAATCGGCGAAGGCCAAGGCGACCCAGCCGTCGGCGCCCGGGATCGGGCCGGCGCCGCACCAGACGACCTCGCCGGTGGCGCACAGTTCGTCCAGGTCGGACGGACGATAGCCGTCGACCCGGGCCGGCAGGATCAGCCGTTCCAACGCCGACGCCGGCACCGGTACGCCCTGCAACTGCGCGACGACGTCAGCGACCCCGTCGAGCCCTTTCCGGCTTCGCCCGATGCCCTGCCAGCGCGACAGGAACCGGCCGAGCACGCGGGGCGGCACCGGCTCGATCTCCTTGCGCAGGGCGGCCAGCGACCGTCGGCGGAGCATCCGGAGGACTTCGGCGTCACACCATTCGACGTGCCCGCCGTCGGAGGCCGCCGTGAACTCGCCCGACACGACCCGGCCGGTCGCGGCGAGCCGGCGGAGCGTGTGATCGACGACCGCGACGCCCAGCCCGAAGCGCGCCGCGCACTCGTCCGCCCGGAACGGGCCGTGCGTACGCGCGTATCGGCTGATGAGATCGGTGAGCGGATCGGGCACCGGGGCGGTGAAGGCGGCCGGCAGACCTGGTGGCAGCGCCACGCCGAGCGCGTCGCGATAGCGACCGGCGTCCTCCGCGAGGATGAAGCAGTCCTGAGCGGCGACGCGTACGCGGACGATCCGGTTGGCCCGTTCCAGCGGAGCCAGCCACTCCACCGAGGCTCCGAGCGCGGTCAGCTCGTCGAGTGTCAGCTCGCCCAGTTGGCGGAGCGCCTCGACGACGTCCTCCCCGTCGCGGAGCGGCCGTTCGGCCCAGCGCAGCCGTTGCGCGACCGCCTCGATCACCGTCGGATCGAGCAGCTCGCGCAGCTCCACCCGGCCGAGCAGCTCGGCGAGCAACGTCGGGTCCAGCGACAACGCGGCCGCTCGGCGCTCGGCCAGCGGGACGTCCTCGCCGTAGAGGAAGGCCCCGACATAGCCGAAGAGCAGTGATCGCGCGAACGGCGACGGCTTGGCCGTGCTCACGTCGATGAGGCGTACGCGCCGGGCGGCGACCGAGCGCATCAGGTCGGTCAGGGCGGGTAGGTCGAAGACGTCGCGCAGGCACTCCCGCGCCGCCTCCAGTGTGACCGGGAAATCGGGGAAGTCCCGGGCGACGTCGAGCAACTGCGCGGCCCGCTGGCGCTGCTGCCACAACGGTTGCCGCTTGCCCGGATCGCGCCGGGGGAGGAGCAGCGACCGTGCGGCGCACTCGCGGAACCGCGACGCGAACAGAGCCGAGCCGCCGACCGCGTCGGCCACGATCATCGAGATCTCGTCGGCGTCGAAGACGAGGTCGGCCGCGCCCGGCGGCTCCTCCGCGCCTTCGGGCAACCGGATGACGATGCCGTCGTCGGCCGCGTGGACCTGGGCGTCGACGCCGAGCCGCTCCGACAGCCGCTGCCCGATCGCCAGCGCCCACGGCGCGTTGACCGGCGCCCCGAGGACGCAGTGCAGCACGATCCGCCAGTCGCCCAGTTCGTCCCGGAATCGCTCGACGAGGACGGTCCGATCGTCGGGCAGGTGCCGAGTCGCTTCGCGCTGCTCCGCCAGGTATGCCGACAAGTTCTCCCGAGCCGCCGGATCAAGTCCATCCACATCGGAGGGCTGCCGGAGGAAGGTCCCGATGGCCTTGCCGAGTTCGACCGGCCGCCCGGCCTGGTCGCCCTTCCAGAAGGGCAGCCGCGCCGGTTGGCCGGGGGCCGGCGACACCAGTACGCGATCCGGCGTGATCTCCTCGATCCGCCACGAACTGGTGCCGAGGGCGAAGACGTCGCCGACCCGGGACTCGTAGACCATCTCCTCGTCGAGTTCCCCGACGCGGGCCGGCTTCGCCGAGCCGGCGAGGAAGACGCCGAACAGTCCCCGGTCGGGGATGGTGCCGCCGCTGGTCACGGCCAGCCGTTGATTGCCCGGACGCCCGGTGATCCGGTCGGTGGCGCGGTCCCAGACGATCCGCGGCCGCAGTTCGGCGAACGCGGTCGACGGGTACCGCCCGGACAGCATGTCGAGCACCGAATGCAGGGCGGAGTCGGGCAGCTCGGCGAAGGGCGCCGCGCGCCGGACAAGGGTGGCGGCGTCGGCGACCGTCCACTCGTCGAGCGCCGTCATCGCCACGATGTGCTGCGCCAGCACGTCGAGCGGGCTGTGCAGGTAGTCCAGCGACTCCAGGGTGCCCCCGACCATCCGCCGCGAGACCACGGCCGAGGTGAGCAGGTCGCCCCGGTGCATGGGGAACACCACCCCACGCGAGATCGCGCCGACCTGGTGCCCGGCCCGGCCGACCCGCTGCAGACCGGCGGAGACACTGGGCGGCGCGCCGACCTGCACGACGAGGTCGACCGATCCCATGTCGATGCCGAGTTCGAGGCTGGAGGTGGCCACGACGGCGGGCAGCCGCCCCGACTTCAGCTCCTCCTCGATGTGCTTCCGCTCCTCCTTGGACACCGAACCGTGGTGGGCCCGCGCGATCACGCCAGGCGCGCCATAGCCCGCGCCGGCCTGGGCCATGATCTGGGCCGGCATCGGGATCGCCCGGTCGAGGTCCTCCACCGCCAGCTCGTTGAGCCGGGCGCACAGCCGCTCCGCGCCCCGCCGCGAGTTGGTGAAGACGATGGTCGACCGATGCCCCTTGATCAGCTCGTAGACCCGGTCCTCGACAGCGGGCCAGATGGACGCGCGGCGGGGCCCCTCGTCGTCGGCCCGGCCTTCGTCGAGCGCCGTCATGTCCTCGACCGGCACCTCGACGGAGACCTCGATCGTCTTGGCCGTCGGCGGCTGCACGACCTCCACCGGAGCCGCCCCACCGAGGAATCGGGCCGCCACCTCGGTCGGCTGCACGGTCGCCGACAGCCCGATCCGTTGGGCGGGCCGGGCCAGCAACGCGTCCAGCCGCTCCAGCGACAACGCGAGGTGCGCCCCGCGTTTCGTCCCCGCGACCGCGTGGACCTCGTCGAGGATCACCGTCTCGATGCCCCGCAACGCCTCCCGCGCCTGGGACGTCAGGAGCAGGAACAGCGACTCCGGCGTGGTGATCAGGATGTCGGCGGGGCGCTTGGCGAACACGCGCCGCTCGTCGGCCGGGGTGTCGCCGGTGCGCATGGCGACCGTCACCGCAGGCTCGGTCAGGCCCAACCGATCGGCGGCGTGCCGGATGCCTGTCAGCGGGGTCCGCAGGTTGCGCTCGACGTCGACCGCCAGCGCCTTCAGCGGGCTCACGTAGAGCACGCGGCAGCGCTTCTCCGGCTCGGCCGGCATCGGTTCGTGCGCCAGCCGGTCCAGCGCCCACAGGAAGGCCGCGAGCGTCTTGCCCGAGCCGGTCGGCGCCACGACCAGGGCATGCCGCCCGGCCGCCACCGCCTGCCACGCGCCCGCCTGGGCGGCGGTGGGGGCGGCGAAGGCGGTCGAGAACCACTCCCGGGTCGCCGGGCCGAACAGCTCCAGCACGTCGGTCACGCATCCATCCTGCCCCGACCCCCCGACAAACGGCGGCGTGAACAAATCGTCCGCCTTGCAAGTCTTGCCCGTTTCGTGACTCTCGGTTACCGTCGTAAAGACGTTGAGTAGTCCATCGAACCAGCCTGGGGGTCCCAGCAATGGACGACCGTCGAATCCGCCCGCGCCGCACCGCCGCCCACGAGTCAGACGTGCTGCTCCGCCAGCTCGACGGTCACCTGGCCTGGGTCCAGGTCCGCGCCCCGCACGACTTTCCGCTCGCCGAACGCATCGCGGTCACCCTGCGCCGACTGGTCGCGGAGACGTCTCGCGCCAGCGCCGCGGATCGAGCGATGGTACGCGCAGCGGTGCACTTCGTCGTCGTCCGGCGGCATCGCACCCACCAGCGTCACGCCCGGCGACCGGTCAGCGCCGATGTGGCGGTGCTGAACGAGATCGTCACCGCTCTGGGGCGTGGGGATCTCGCTCT
>JABFYB010000342.1 GCA_013361475.1 Hamadaea sp. | reverse complement strand
GAACGGACCCTGGCCGCTCGACGACCACTGGTGGGACGGGCGGGTCGCCGAACGGTCGGCCCGGCTCCAAGTCCTGCTCGACGACCGGGCGGTGGTGGTCACGCTGCGGGGCGGCGAGTGGTACGCCGCCGTCGTCTTCGACTGACGTGATCATTGCGTCAGCCATGCGGTTTCAAGGGACATTCCGCCGCGCGAAACGACATGGCTGACGCAATGATCACGCGGGCGGGCGGACGGGGCTGCGCGGACGGCCATCGACGGGCATGCTGTGTGGCCGTGGTGATGGTGTTCCGGATTCTGTTCACGATCGGGGCGGCGGCGTGTGTGGCGTACGTCGTCGCCGTCGCACTTCGGGCGCGGGGCAAGGACAGCGGCACGGTACGGCTGCTGGCTCACCCGCGCGTTCTCGCGGCCGGGCTGGCGCTGGGCATCGGCGGGCTGGTCGTCGACTACCTCTGGTCGCTGTTCGTGTTCCCCTTCTGACCTCCCGACAGTTCCCTTCTGACCTCCCGACAAGGCGAATTGATCATTGAGTTGGGGAGTCGATCAGGGCGCTACGGACACGACACGCCGGTCGATCATGCCCGTTAGTTCATGATCGCGCGGAAAAACGGGGGGAGGGCGGCCAGGGGTTAGTACAGTTGTTCGGGTGAGCAGGTTCAACGGTGGTGAGGCGCTGCCCTGGAGGGAGCTGGAACGGCGGCTGTCCGGTCCGAAGGGTGAGGGCCGGGTGGTCGACCCGCTGGCCGAGGACGAGATCGGCCCGCAGAGCCGCAAACGGGAGCGGCCGGCGGCGCCGGCGCTGATCCGGCGGGACAAAGAGGCCGGCGTCGCGTACGCCGAACTGCACTGCCACACGAACTTCAGTTTCCTCGACGGGGCGAGCCATCCGGAGGAGCTGGTCCGGGAGGCCGTCCGCCTGGGGTTGACCGGGTTGGCGGTGACCGATCACGACGGGATGCCCGGCGTGGTGCGGTTCTCGGAGGAGGCTCGGGACTGGGGGCTGCCCACGATCTTCGGCTCGGAGTTGAGCCTGGAGTTGCCGGGCGCCCAGGCGGGGGAGCCGGATCCGGCCGGCCGCCATCTGCTGCTGCTCGCCCGCGGCCAGCACGGGTACGCGCGACTGTCCGCCGCGATCGCGGAGGCGCAGCTGGCCGGGGGCGAGAAGGGCCGCCCGAAGTACGACCTCGAGCAGATCGCCGCCGCCGTCAAAGATCACGCCGTCGTGCTGACCGGCTGCCGCAAGGGTCACGTTCCCCGGGCCCTCCACAACGGCCCACAAGCCGCGCAGAAGGAGCTGGACCGGCTCATCAGCCTGTTCGGGCGGGACAACGTCGTCGTCGAGCTCATCGATCACGGCGATCCGCTGGACGTCGATCGCAACGAGGCGCTGTACGACCTGGCCCGGGAGAAGAAGCTGACCGCCGTCGCCACCAACAACGTGCACTATCACGTGCCGGGGCGACGGCGGCTGGCGACGACGCTGGCCGCGGTCCGGGCCCGGCGGTCTCTCGACGAGATCGACCCGTGGCTGCCCGCGGCGGGGACGGCGTACCTGCGGTCGGGGGAGGAGATGGCGGCGCGGTTCGCGTACTTCCCGGGGGTGGTCGCCAACGCCGCCCGGCTGGGCGAGGAGCTGGCCTTCGACCTGCAGCTGGTGGCGCCGAACCTGCCGCCCTATCCGGTGCCGCCGGGCCACGACGAGAACTCCTACCTGCGTGAACTCGTCTACGAAGGGGCGGCGGCCCGATACGGGACCAACCATCCCGAGGCGTACGCCCAGATCGAGCACGAGCTGGCGCTGATCGCCAAGCTCACCTATCCGGGGTACTTCCTGATCGTCTACGACATCGTGAACTACTGCAAAGAAAACAAGATCTACTGCCAGGGCCGGGGTTCGGCGGCCAACAGCGCGGTCTGTTACGCCCTCTGGATCACCAATGTGGACGCCGTCAAGGAGCGCCTGCTCTTCGAGCGGTTCCTCGCCGAGGAGCGCGACGGCCCGCCCGACATCGACGTCGACATCGAGTCCGACCAGCGCGAGAAGGTCATCCAGTACGTCTATGAGAAGTACGGGCGGCGGCACGCGGCCCAGGTCGCCAACGTCATCTCCTACCGGCCCCGGTCGGCGGTCCGCGACATGGCCCGCGCCTTCGGCTTCTCCCCGGGCCAGCAGGACGCCTGGTCCAAGCAGCTGGACCGGTGGTCGGGGATCGACGCCCAGGACGGCCGGAACGAGGGCATCCCGGATCATGTGGTCGAGTTCGCCAACCAGGTGATGAGCTTCCCCCGGCACCTGGGCATCCACTCCGGCGGCATGGTGATCTGCGACCGGCCGGTGATCGAGGTGTGCCCGGTGGAGTGGGCGCGGATGCCCGGCCGGACCGTGCTCCAGTGGGACAAGGACGACTGCGCCGCGATCGGCCTGGTCAAGTTCGACCTGCTCGGGCTGGGCATGCTCTCGGCGTTGCGGTACGCCTTCGAGTTCCTCGACGAGGAGATGGACCTCGCGAACATGCCGATGGACGACCCCGAGGTCTACGACATGCTCTGCCGGGCCGACTCGGTGGGGGTGTTCCAGGTGGAGAGCCGGGCGCAGATGTCCACGCTGCCCCGGTTGAAGCCTCGGGAGTTCTACGACCTGGTGGTGGAGGTCGCGCTGATCCGGCCCGGCCCCATCCAGGGCGGCTCGGTGCATCCGTTCATCCGGCGCAAGAACGGGCTGGAGGAGCCGACCTACCCGCATCCGTTGATGCGCAACGCGTTGGAGAAGACGCTCGGCGTACCGCTGTTCCAGGAGCAGATGATGCAACTGGCCATCGACGTCGCCGGGTTCTCCCCGAGCGAGTCCGACCAGCTCCGCCGGGCGATGGGGGCGAAACGGTCGGTCGAGAAGATGGCCCGGCTGCGCGACCGGCTCTACGCCGGAATGGCGGCCAACGGCATCACCGGCCCGGTCGCCGACGACATCTACGGCAAGCTGGAGGCGTTCGCGTCCTACGGCTTCCCGGAGAGCCACGCGATGAGCTTCGCGTACCTCGTCTATGCGAGCTCCTGGCTCAAGCGGTACCATCCGGCCGCCTTCCTGGCCGCGTTGCTCAACGCGCAGCCGATGGGGTTCTACTCGCCGCAGTCGCTGACCGACGACGCCCGGCGCCACGGAGTCGAGGTACGCCGCCCGGACATCAACCGGAGCGGGGCGAAGGCCACCTTGGAGAGCGAGGGCGCCACCCGCTGGGGGTCGGTCGCCGGTGAGCCGCCGTCCCGCTGGGGACTGGGCGGCCCCGCTGTCCGGCTCGGGCTCGGCGCTGTGCGTACCCTCGGGGACGCGGTGGCCGAGCGCATCGTGGCGGAACGGGACCGCGGCGGCCCTTATCGCGACCTGGCGGACCTGGCCCGGCGCGCGGAACTGACCACCGCGCACCTGGAGGCCCTGGCCACCGCGGACGCCTTCGCCCCGTTCGGCCTGGACCGGCGGGCGGCGTTGTGGGCCGCAGGGGCCGCCGCGCAGGAGCGGCCGGACCGCCTGCCGGGCACCATCGCGGGCCTGGACGCGCCCACGCTGCCCGGGATGGACGACGTGGACAAGCTGGTCGCGGACGTGTGGGCGACCGGGATGAGCCCGGACGACCACCCGATCCGGCTGGTCCGCGCGCTGCTGAACGAGCGGGGCGCCATCCCGATCGCGCAGCTGAGCCGGGCGCCCGACGGCACCCGGGTGCTGGTCGGCGGGCTGGTCACGCATCGCCAGCGGCCCGGCACCGCCGGTGGCGTGACCTTCCTCAGCCTGGAGGACGAGACCGGCATGCTCAACGTGGTCTGCTCGCCCGGCCTGTGGGTGCGGCATCGCCGGGTCGCCCGCACCAGCGGCGCCCTGATCATCCGGGGGCGGCTGGAGATCGCGAGCGGTGTCGTCAATCTGTCCGCGGAACGGCTGGAGCATCTTCCGATCGCGACAAGACCGTCCTCACGCGACTTCCGGTAGCCGATCTTGGCCGGAACGTGACATCTGTGGGTACGGATGGGTCTTGCCCGCCACGTCCACTCGCGACTACCTTGCGTTGCAAGTTGCACGGCGAGCGCGGGGAGGGCACACAGATGCGAACGAGGTCACTCGCTGTCACGGCCGTCGGCGTCCTGGTCGCGGCCCTCGTGCCGTTGCCCGCCGCCGCCGATCCGGCCACGGCGTCCTGTGTGGTCACCGGAGGGACCCCGGCCGTCGCCGCCGCGCTGCGCGGGGCCTCCCCCGACGAGGACGGCGTGTATCCGTACCAGGAATGGCTCGCGGGGGAGCAGGGCCAGCGCGCCACCGCCGCGCTCGTCGGCGTCGAGGACCAGGTCTTCGGGCACATGCCCAGCTCCGCGCCGGTCCCGAAGAAGGTCACCCGCGGGCTCATCGGCTTCGCTCCGGACTACACCAGCCAGTCGCTGGTCGCTGTCGTCACTCCCGAGTACGCCGGAACGCCCGAACTGGAAAAGCAGCTGGCTGACGCGCAGTCCCGCCTTGGGGAAGGCGCGCCCGCGCTGCGGGTGCAGGCGGGGTGCTTCTCCGCCGCCGCCATCGCCGACGCGTACGCGATCCTGACGGGCACCGAGTGGCGCACAAGCAAGTTCGCGTACGCCTTCCACCTGGACCCGGTGGACTCCAAGTTCCACGTCACAGTGGACACACCGCAGACCAAGGCGGCCGAGAAGCTCGCCGCGCTGCTGGGCGACCGGGGCGTGGTCGAGCTGGGCCAGGTCGGCCGCACCGGCCGGCTCAACGACGGCGAGCCCCACTTCGGCGGGGCGGGCGTCCGCAAGGGCTACAACGCGAACACCGCGACCAACACTTGCACGAGCGGGTTCATGGTGCGCAGCCGCAGCACGAACGCGATCGTCGGCATGACGACCGCCGGGCACTGCTTCGCCGCCGGCGACTCGGTCTACTCCTCGACGCAGTACTACGGGGTCGCGCAGGCCACGATCCAAGGGGAGTACCCGGCGACCGACGCCCGTCGCGTCTACTCGTCGGCCGAGAGCTACGACAACGTCATCCACGTCGAACCCTGCTCGCCGTGTACGCGTACGGTCACCTCGCGGACGTATGTGACGAGCGGCAGCAGCGGCATCTGCTCCAGCGGCATGGTCACCACGGCGATCTGCAGCCTGACCGTCATCAGCGTCACCGGGCAGATCTGCGACGGCATCGGCTGCACCTCCGGGCTGCTCGTGCTCTACCGCAACGGCGACACCATCGTGCGGGCGGGCGACTCGGGCGGGCCGCTCTACCTCCGTAACGGAAACACCACCGCCTCGGCCGTCGGCCAGATCGTCGGCGGCGCGGGCGGCCGCTACAGCACCTCGACCTACATGTACGCCGAATCGTTCGACTCGATCGAGGCCGCCCTCGACGTGTACATCGCCACCAGCTAGCTCTTTTGCCTTTGTCTTTGGCTTTTTGGCGCTGGATCAGGGTTCCCGGTCGAATCTTGACTGACTGCACTCCTGGCGGCTCGCCCGAGAGACTCCCCGGCGAGATTCGACCCGGAACCCTGATCCAGCGGACCCGGAGGAAGGGACGCCGCCGATGCGACGGTCATACGTGTTCGCTGCACTCGTTGCCGCCGTCGGGGTGGCCGCCGGTGGCTGCGCCGAGCCGGGCGTACAGGCGGCCAATGGGCCGGCGCCGCAAGTCCGGCCGACCGACGCGCCGGCCGACGGCGTACGCGTCCCCGACGTGAAGGGACAACCGGCGCAGTACGCCCTCAAGCTGATGGCCGAGAGCAAGCTCGCCGCCGTCGTCCGGTACGCCCCGGAGGTCCTCGTCGAGGCCGGGACGGTCGTCCTGAGTGAACCCAAGGCGGGCGCCGGGCTGGGCGCGGGTGACGTCGTCGTCCTCGTGGTCGCCGGGAACCCGGCGAGCGTCGGCGGGTTCGACGGGCATCCCGGCGCGAAGGCGCTCACCGACCTGGCCGCCAGCCGGTCCGACGTGTTCGTCGGGGCGGGCTGGGACGGCGGCGACCCGCGGAAGGCGTACGTCGTGGCCTTGGGTCCCACCGCCGACCAGGCGACCTGGGACGAGCGCATCGAGGCGGCCGCCGGGCAGCAGGCGTACCGGGTCGTGCGATGCGACCACAGCCTGGCCCAGCTCGGCGGGGTCAAGGCCGAACTGCAGGACGCCGGGCTCGGCCCGTACGCCTCCTACATCGACCCGGTTCGCTGCGCGGTGGTGGTCCAGGGCACGTTCAGCCGCGACCAGACCGAGCGCGTACGCCGCCGGTGGGGGACGACCGTGGTGGTCGAGGCGGCGCGCTGACCCTCCCCGCCCACCGCTCTCCTCGTTGATCATGGAGTTGACTGTGGTGTCGCCGGTGTGTCGCGACCGGAAACTCCATGATCAACGCCGAGCGGGCTCCGTCGGGCCCGCTTCGGCCGGGGTCCCCCTATGCTGAGGCCATGGAGGCAGCCCCGATGGAACGCACCCACCACCGCAGCGGCTCCGCGCGTACCGCCGTGATCTGGGCAGTGCTGCGCGGCGAGCTGGAGCGGGCCGGCAGCCGGCAGCTGCGGGTGATCGACGTCGGCGGCGGGACCGGTGGTTTCGCGGTGCCGCTGGCCGAAGCGGGTCATCGAGTGACTGTGGTCGATCCAAGCCCGGACGCGCTCGCGGCGGCGATCCGGCGGGCGGCCGACGCCAACCTCAGCTCCCGGCTCACCGCCATCCAGGGCGACGCGGACGGGCTGGCCGACCTGATCGAGCCCGGCTCGGCCGACCTCGTCCTCTGCCACGCCGTGCTCGAGGTCGTCGACGATCCGGCCCGAGTAGCCGCCGCGCTGGCGCGCACACTCCGGCCGGGCGGCGCGGTCAGCGTCGTCGTCGCCAACCGGGCGGCCGCGGTGCTGGCCAAGGCCATGTCGGGGCGGATCGCCGAAGCGGAGTCACTGCTCGCCCCCGGCGCGCTCGACGGCGTCCGCCGCCGGTACGACGCCGCGGAGATCTCCGCGGTCCTGTCCGGCGCCGGGCTGGCCGTCGAGCAGATCCATGGCGTACGCGTCCTCGCCGACCTCGTCTCGGGTCCCATCGCCGACGCCGACCCCGAGGCGCTCGTCCAGTTCGAGCTGGCCGCCGCCGGGCGCTCGCCGTACCGGGACATCGCGACGCAGTTGCACGTCCTGGCGCGCGCATGAACAGCCGGAGGCTGGTCATCGGTTGGTTCAGGTGGACTCATGCGGTTGCCGGCCACCGGACGGTGACCGCATGAACGGCCGGAGGCTGGTCATCGGTTGGTTCAGGTGGACTCATGCGGTTGCCGGCCGCCGGACGGTGACCGCATGAACGGCCGGAGGCTGGTCATCGGTTGGTTCAGGTGGACTCATGCGGTTGCCGGCCGCCGGACGGTGACCGCATGAGCAGCTTCTTTCCTCTGGATGAGATCGCGCCGGACTACGCCGGTGGCTGGCTCGGGGACGTGCTTCCCGGCGCGTTGACGGCGTTGGGCGTACCGGGGCTCGCTGATCCGCTGAACCTGGCCGGCCGCCTGCCCGGAGTGCGTCAGGTCGTCGTGCTGCTCCTCGACGGGCTGGGCTGGCATCAGCTCGCCCTGGGCCGCGAGCAGGCGCCCACACTGGCCGCGCTCGCCGCCACCGGACAGCCGATCACCTGCGGATTTCCGTCGACCACGCCGACCAGCCTGATCAGCCTCGGCACCGGGGCGAAGTCGGGGGAGCACGGCGTACTGGCGTTCACGACGATCGTGCCGGGCACCGACGAGGTGCTCGTCCACATCGCCTGGCGGGACGTTCCGGATCCGTACACCTGGCAGCCGGTGACGCCGCTGCTCGATCGCGTACGCGGCGACGGGATGGCGACCGCCGTGGTCAACAGCCCGCTCTTCGAGGCGACCGGGCTCACCCGGCGGAGCACCGGCAATCTGGGTTACCTCGGCGCCACCGGCGCGGACGAGATGGTCGCCGGTGTCGCCACCGCGCTGCGATCCGGGGCACAGTGCGTGTACGCGTACCTGCCGGATGTGGACCGGGCGGCGCACGAGCACGGCGCGGGCTCGCCCGAGTGGAAGCAGGCGATGTCGGATGTGGACAAAGCCGTGGGCCGTCTCCAGGAGGAGCTGCCGCCGGGCGGCGCGCTGGTGATCACCGCCGACCACGGGCATCTCGTCTCGCCGTTCGACCGGCGCATCGACCTGGACTCCGTCCCCGAGTTGTCCGCCGGGCTGCGGGCGGTCGCGGGCGAACCCCGCGTCCGCTATCTGCATACCGAACCGGGTGCGCTGCCGGACGTGCTCGCCGCCTGGCGGGCGCTCGCCGGCCACGCCGCCTGGATCGGCGTACGCGAGGAGGCGATCGCGACCGGCTGGTACGGCCCGATGCCGCCGTCGCACGCCGAACGCCTCGGCGACCTCGTGGTGGTCTGCCGGGAGGACTGGTCGATCCAGGCCAGCGCGCACGAGCCGGCCCGCATCCTGGAGCTGGTGGGGCTGCACGGCGCGCGTACGCGGACCGAGATGGAGATTCCGCTGCTGGTCCACGCTGTGTTGTAGGACGGTGTCGGACCCGGGCGCTAGCCTGCGGGCATGGGGCGCGAGCGCGGGCGTGAGGAGCGGGACTTCGGTCCCGGCGGGGACGACACCGGCTGCACCATCCTGCACGTCGACATGGACGCGTTCTTCGCTTCCGTGGAGGTGCGGCGCCATCCGGAGTTGCGCGGCAAGCCCGTCGTCGTGGGCGGCACCGGCGGCCGGGGCGTCGTCTCCTCGGCGAGCTACGAGGCTCGGGCCTTCGGCGTACGCAGCGCCATGCCGACCAGCAGGGCGAGGGCGCTGTGCCCCCAGGCGATCTTCATCCCGCCCGACTCGACGGCATACGGGGAGGCCTCCCGGGCGGTGATGGCCATCCTGCGCGACGTGACGCCGCTGGTCGAGCAGCTGAGTGTCGACGAGGCGTTCCTCGACGTCGCCGGGGCCCGGCGGCTGCTCGGCCCGCCCGCGCAGATCGCGATCGACCTGCGCGCCCGGATCGCCCGCGAGCTGGAGCTGCCCTGCTCGATCGGGATCGCCCCGACGAAGTTCCTGGCCAAGCTCGGCTCGGCCCGCGCCAAGCCGGACGGGCTGCTGCTCGTGCCCCGTGCCCGGGTGCTGGAGTTCCTGCATCCGCTGCCGGTCTCGACCCTCTGGGGCGTCGGCGAGCGCTCGGCCGAGCAGCTGCAGAGGTTCGGCCTGCGGACGGTCGGCGACGTGGCCCAAGCCCCGATCGGCCTGCTGCGCTCGGCGGTCGGCGAGGCGGCCGCCGCTCACCTCCACGAACTCGCCTCCGGACGGGATCCTCGCCCGGTGACCACCGGCCGCGAGGAGAAATCGGTCGGCTCGGAGACCACCTTCGACATCGACGTGGACGACTACGAGCGGATCAAGCAGACCATGCTGGGCCTGTCCGGGCAGATCGGGGCGCGACTGCGGGCGGCCGGCCAGAGCGGGCGGACGATCGCGATCAAGGTCCGGTTCGCCGACTTCAAGACGATCAACCGGTCCCGGACGCTGACGGTGGCCACCGACGTCTCCCAGGAGATCTTCCAGACCGCGTGGGCGCTCTTCCGGACGCTCGGGCCGACCGACCGCATCCGGCTCATCGGCGTACGCGTCGAGGGCCTGGCCGGGGCCGAAGGCGCAGCTAGGCAGCTCGCGTTGGGCGAGCCCGAGCGCGGCTGGCGGGAGGCGGAACGAGCAGTCGACGCGGCGGCGAGCCGGTTCGGGCGGGCCGCGGTGAAGCCCGCGAGCCTGTTGAAAACCGGGGACCGCCGGAGGCATCCGGACAAACGCGCCGTGCCCGACGAACTCGACCCGCTTTCCGACGGCTCCGCTGCCTCGTAGACTTGGGGTACAGCGGCCACCTGGCTGCTGGGAGTCCGTCGACCCCTGCTCGACGCCTGACGGAGGTGGCATCGCCCCCGTCGGCCGGCGTCGGTGTGAGTCGACCCGGGGATCACCGGGGAGGAGTGCCGTGCCGCTCTCCGAGCACGAGCAGCGTCTGTTCGAGCAGATCGAGCGCTCGCTGGCCGAGGACCCGAAGTTCGCCTCGGCGGTGCGCAGCACCGACCCGCGTTTCCACGCGCGTCGCCGCATGATCATCGCAGGTCTGGTGGTCGTCGCCGGGCTGGCTCTCGTCGTCTGGGGTGCGATCGACGGCAACACCCTGATCGGCGTGGCCGGCTTCGTGGTGATGCTCGCCGCGGCCGCCTTCGCCATCCAGTCCCAGCGCCGTGCCCACAATCGAGAGCTGCGTGCGGTCGACGGCACCGCCGCCCGACGCGTACGCAGCGGAGGCGCTCGCTCCTCCGGCGGCCTGCTCAGCCGCCTCGAGCAGCGCTGGCGGGATCGCCCCGAAGGCCGTTTCTGACCGTTCCCCCTACGCGTCCAGCCCTCGTCTCCTGACGGGGGCTTTCGCATCCCCGCCCCGCCCCGCCCCGCCCCGCCTTTACCCGTCGATCATGAACTTTCGGTCATGATCGACCGGCGTGTCGTGTGCCGGGCGCCCTGATCAACTCCTTTGCAGCCTGATCGACTGCCCGCCGAGCACGCTCATGATCATGTGCCCGTGATCAGCGGTCGGCAGCCGATTTTGGAGATCAAGTGCCCGTGGTCAGCGAAATCGGGCCCTCACGGCGCTGGTCACGGGAACATGATCTCCGATTCGGACAGCGCATCGCTGACGAAGGGCACTGGGATCAAGGCCGCCACGACCGTTTCGCCTCCAAGATCTGTTGATCATGGAGTTGGGTCATCGATCAGGGCGCTGGGGGTGTGATCAGGGTGCCAGGGACACGACACGCCGGTCGATCATGACCGAAAGTTCATGATCGACGGGTAGAGGCCGGGGGCGGGGAGGCGGAGCGGGCCCGGCGCCGGGAGGCGCCGAGCCCGCGTGGGCCGCGTGGGCCGCGTAGGCCGCGAGGGCCGCGTAGGCCGCGAGGGCCGCGTAGGCCCTGGAGGCCGAAAGGTCAGCGGGAGGCGAGTAGCCGCCGCGGGTTGAACCGCAGCAGGAATTCGCGTAGCTGCCCCATCCGGTGGACGCCGCGGCTGAGCGCCTCCAGGGTGCCGACTCGCCACCGGGCCAGCACCGACGGCGGCATGAGCACCGCGAGGATGCGCGTACGCCGGTCGGAGGTGCTCGCGAGGTGTCGCCGGATGAGCCGGAGCGCGTCCGGGAGCGCCTGCGGGTCGAGCGGGTTGCGGGCGTATCGGGCTCGTTCTTCGGCGAGCCCGAGCCGTTGGGCCCCGTCGGCGGCTGCCGCGTCGAGGTCTTGTTCGGCGATGAGTCGCCGGGCCACCGCGCGCGGGGTTTCCGAGGGGTCGGCCGGCACCCGGTAGTCGACCAGCGTGTCGAGCAGCTCGTCCCAGGCGTCGTGGGCCAGTGAGCGGGCGTGGTCGGCGCTGGTGTCGGAGATGACGACCATCGTCCCGGCCGGGGCGACGTCCAGGGCTTGCGAGGATGTGCCGTCGGATCGGGATCGGCGTGTTCGGAGCACCCGGCGGCGTACGCCGGGCACGCTGAGCAGCAGCACGAGCGCCACGACTGCGCCGAGCAGGTACCAGGGCCACATCGGGGCCTGCTCGATCGGCTGACCGTCCGCGCCGAGCTGCGCGTCGGGGTCGTTGGCGCCCAGGCCACGATTCGGCAGGTCGTCACCGGGGTCTCCGCCCGGCCCCGCGCTGAACGACGGGTTCGCCGTCGGCCCGGTGGTCTGGTTGGGGTCCGGCGCCCAGGCGGAGGCGACCGAGCCGGCGACGTAGGTGCTCGGTGTCGCGTCGAACGGCACCCAGCCGAAGCCCTGGAAGTAGACCTCGGTCCAGGCGTGCAGGTTTCGGTTGGTCAGCGTGAACGTGTACTGCCCGTTCGCGACGTGCACGTTGTTGCCCCGGGCGAAGCCGAACGCGACCCGGGCCGGGATGCCCGCCGTACGCACGAGCCATGCCATCGCGGCGGCGTACTGCTCGCAGAAGCCGGTCTTGTTGTTCAGGAAGTCGACGATCTTCTGCCCGGATGTGCCTTCCGGCACCTCGAGGCTGTACTTGAAGCCGTTCTTCGAGGAGAAGAAGTCGTAGATGGCGCGCACCTTCTCGTACGGCGTCTTCGCGTTCTTCGTCAGTTCGTCGACCTTCTTGCGAACCTCGGCGACCAGGGGCACCGCGGTGAACTGCCGTCGCATCGCGTTCTCGGCGGACAGCTCGGGGGCCTCGTTGAGCTCTTGCGGGGTGTAGGTCGAGCGGACGTAGTCGAAGTCGTAGCTTCGTCCGCCGGAGCGGGACCGCAACGAGAAGATGACCTGCATGTTCTGGTCGTAGGACCAGTCCGAGCCGATCTTGCGGGTCTGCACCGGTTCGGCGTACACCGGCAGCAGCGGCATGTCGAAGGTCTTGGACACCTCGACCTTGGCCGTGTACTTCTCCCGCGTCACGCCGAACGACGGTCGCTGGTACGGGTCGGGCAGCGGGTTGCCCATGGTGGTGCCGTTGGGCACCCGGGTGCCGAAGCCGCCCGCGCTCAGCTCGTCGGCCACCCCGAACCGCAGGTAGTAGGGGTTGGCGTCGGTCGTGGTGACCTTGACGAGGTCGACGATGTCCTTCTGGTTCAACCGGCCGCTCAGGTCGGCGAACAGGTTGCTCGTCAGCCCGCCCCGGCCGTTGCCCTTGCCGGAGCCGCCGTCGCCGTTGCCGCCGAACTGGTCGAAGAAGCTTGAGCTGAGTTGCGGGATGAGCAGTGGGATGACGATCGCCACCACCACGCCGACGACGCCCAGCCGGCGCCCGGCCGAGGCGAGCGGGGACGGCTCCCAGACGTCGACGTCGCGGCCCTCCCCGGTGAACCGGCGGCCGAATCGGCGTACGCGGTCGACGTTGTCGCTGACCAGCAGCCACAGGTAGGCGGCCGCGGCGAAGACGAACGGGATGATCGCGACGGAGTCGGGGTAGACGGCGACCGGCACGGCGTAGATGGCCAGCATCGGCAGACCGGTCAGGGCCGGCCGCCGCATCGCGACCGTCAGCAGGTCGTTGATGATCGCGACCAAGCCGATCCCGAACACCGTCAGGAACAGCAGCCCGTCCAGATCGGGCACGGGTACGCCGTTGTCCCGGATCTGCGTACCGGCCGTGGACAGCAACGACGCGAAGTATTTGACCGTGTCCGGGGTCGGGATGATCCCGATCAGGGAGTGCCCGTTGGAGAACAGCAGGGTCAGGATGATCACCAGCGCGGCGAGCATGCCGAACCCCTGAGCGGCCGCGCGACCGCGCAGTGCGCGTACCCCTGCTGCCGTCGCGGCGATGACCCCGACGGCGAACGCCGATTCGATCATCCAGGTCCACGACTGGAAGATGCCCGCGAGCGGCGTGGCCGCGAGCAGGGTGGCCGCCGCGGCGACGAAGCCGAGGTGACGACGGTTGGTCACGAGAGCACCAGCCTTTCTGCGGTCATCGGCGGCCCGTCGTGGGCAGGGCGGTCTCGGCGAGCGCGGCCCGCCAGGCGAATCCGGCCGAGCCGCGGCCGGCGTGCGGCCAGAGCGCGGCGAGCTTGGCGCCGTGCTCCGCGCCCACCACGCGCCAGCCGTTGTGCAGCAGGGCGAGGGCGGTGGCCGCCCGTTCGCGGTCGGCGGTGGCGCGGGCCTCGGGCGGCAGGTTGAGCCAGGTCGAGGCGTCGATCGCGAACGCCACGCAGGTGGTGCCGCTGGCCCGCAGGCCGGCCAGGATCTGCGTCTCCGCCTCGCCGATCTGGCCCAGGATGGCGATGACGAGGCCGCCGTCGGACCGTCGCCGGCAGTGCTCGACCAGGGCGGCCAACGTGCTCCGGTTGCTCGTCTTCACCTCGGCCAGCCGGTCCATCAGGTGCGCCTCGCCGGCGGCGTCGTGCGCGTCCACGTCGATGTCGACGTCGGAGACCAGACGGATGCGGTACCCGGCGTCGCGGAGGTGCATCGCGATGCTGGCGGCGGCGGACACGGCCCACTCGAAGCTCGCCGTTGGTCCCTCGCCCCGATGCGCGACCGCCCGGGTGTCGAGCAGGATCGTCGCCCGGCTCTCCCAGGGCTGCTCCTCACGGCGGACCATCAGCTCGCCGACGCGCGCGGTCGAGCGCCAGTGCACCCGCCGCAGGTCGTCGCCGTGGCGGTACTCCCGGGTCGCCGCGTCGTCCTCACCGTGCACCGACACCGAGCGCGCCCGCGAGTCGCCCGAACCCGCGAACTCGCCCGCGAGGCGTACCGAGGGAAGCGGCACGACCTGCGGGATCACCACCAGGTGGTCGGTGCTCGGGAAGGTGCGGGTCAGTTCGCACAGCCCGAACGGGTCGGTCATGCGGATCGCGAGCGGGCCGACCTCGTACCGGCCGCGGGTGTCGGCCGGAACCGTGTAGGCGACCGAACTCGCCTGGCCCGCGCCGAGCCGTTCCAGCACGAGCCGCGGCCGGCTGCCGAGGGCGTACGGCAGCCGGTCCTCCAGCAGCAGCGTCCCGGTGGGCAGCCGGGACATGTTCGCGAGCCGGAGGACCACCCGCGACCGGGAGCCCACCGGCACGCGGTGCGGCTCGACGGAACGCGTGCAGGACAACTTGTACCGCGATCGGCCCACGTACGCGGCGGCCAGCAAGGGAAGCACGGCCAGCAGCGCGGCCACGCGCATGAGGTCGCGCTCGCCGAGGATCAGGGACGCGAGCGCGGCGGCGGCCGCCGCGGCGAAGAACGCTCGCCCCCGGGTGGTCAGGCCGCTCAGCGCCTCGCGCACGGCGTCATCGCCTCCGCTCGAAGGCCTGCGTGCCCTGCCGCCGCTCGCTCGGCACCGGCAGGCGGTGCACCAGGTCCGAGACGATGGCATCAGTGGTACGCCGAGAGAGCTGGGCGTCGGCGGTCGGGATGATCCGGTGCGCCAGGACGGGCACCGCGAGCGCCTGAAGGTCGTCGGGCAGCACGTAGTCGCGGCCGTCCAGGGCGGCGATCGCCTTCGCCGTCCGCAGCAGTTGCAGGGTCGCCCGCGGTGAAGCGCCCAGGCGCAGGTCGCCCGACTCGCGGGTGGCCGTCACCAGGGCGATCGCGTAGTTCTTGACCGCCTCGGAGACGTGCACCGCGCGTACGGTGGCGATCATCTCGCGGACGCGGGCGGCGTCGGAGACGGCGACCAGGTCCTCCAGCGGGTCCTGAGCCGAGTGCACGTCGAGCATCGCCAGCTCGGCGTTGGCGTCGGGGTAGCCCATGGCGATCCGGGCGGTGAACCGGTCACGCTGCGCCTCGGGCAGCGGATAGGTCCCCTCCATCTCGATCGGGTTCTGGGTGGCGATGACCATGAACGGGGTCTGGAGCGGATAGGTGACGCCGTCGACGGTGACCTGCCGCTCCTCCATGCACTCGAGCAGCGCGGACTGGGTCTTCGGCGAGGCCCGGTTGATCTCGTCGCCGACGACCAGGTTGGCGAAGACCGCGCCCGGCTTGAACTCGAAGTCGTGGTTCTCCTGGTTGTAGACGTTCACCCCGGTGACGTCGCTGGGCAGCAGGTCGGGGGTGAACTGGATGCGCCGCACGGAACAGTCGATCGACCGGGCGAGTGCCTTGGCGAGCTTGGTCTTGCCGACGCCGGGGACGTCCTCGATCAGCAGGTGGCCCTCCGCCAGCAGCACCGCGAGGGCGAGCCGGACGGTGGCCGTCTTGCCCTCGATGACCTGCTCGATGTTGGCGACGATGGCTTCCGCCGCCGACTGGAACTCCTCGGCCGGTAGAGCTGGGTTGAGCTCCTCGCGGCCGCCGTCCCACGACCCAGGCGTCAGGGGGTTACGGGTGGTCAACGGGCCTCCTCAAGATCGTGACCTCCGGTGCGTCTGTTAGACGCCCATGCCCCGCCTGTGGGTTGCAGGCCCGCCGTCGGCGAGGCGGCTCTCAGTGTGGGAGAAGTCTCCCCGAGTTACTTGCTCCCGGCAACAAAGCGCGCTACCGGTTCGACGCTACCTCGCACGCGGCGGTACACTGCGGTGCATGGGCCGGACTTTCGAGCTCCTTAGCGAGCCGTGCTGACGCAGCTAGCAGCGTGAGCACGGCGACCCCTCCTGCGTGAGGGGTTTTTTTGCGTCCGCTTGCGGACGCAAACGGAATTACAGTTGCCCGTTTTTGACTTTGATCTTGGCTTTAACCTTGAGGGGAAACACGATGGGCGAGGCGGACACCCCCGCGTTCCGCTACACGGCGGCGCTGGCGAACCAGATCGAGAAGCGCTGGCAGGACTATTGGTCGGCGAACGGCACATTCCACTCGCCGAACCCGGTCGGCCCGCTCGCCGATCCCGCCCATCCCCGCTCCGGGGCCGACAAGAAGTTCGTGCTGGACATGTTCCCGTACCCGTCCGGGGCGGGCCTGCATGTCGGGCACCCGCTGGGCTTCATCGGCACCGACGTCTTCGCCCGGTTCAACCGCATGGCCGGGTTCAACGTGCTGCACACGATGGGCTTCGACGCCTTCGGCCTGCCCGCCGAGCAGTACGCCGTCCAGACCGGCACGCACCCGCGGGTGACCACCGAGCAGAACATCGAGCGCTACCGGGCTCAGCTGCGGATGCTGGGGCTGGGTCACGACGACCGCCGGAGCGTCGCCACCACCGACGTGCCGTTCTACCGCTGGACCCAGTGGATCTTCCGGCAGGTCTTCAACGCCTGGTACGACGAGGCGGCCGGCAAGGCCCGTCCCATCGAGGAACTGGAGGCGGCGTACGCCGGTGGCGAGCGCCCGACGCCGGACGGTCGCCCCTGGTCGGAGCTGTCCGTGCACGAGCGCCGGGCGGTGCTGAACGAGTCGCGGCTGGCGTACGTGTCGAACGCGCCGGTGAACTGGTGCCCCGGGCTGGGCACAGTGCTGGCGAACGAGGAGGTCACCGCCGACGGGCGTAGCGAGCGCGGCAACTTCCCGGTCTTCAAGGCCAACCTGAAGCAGTGGATGATGCGGATCACCGCGTACGGCGATCGGCTGATCGACGATCTGGACACGCTGAACTGGCCGGAGCCGATCAAGCTGATGCAGCGCAACTGGATCGGCCGCTCGACCGGCGCCCATGTCGACTTCGCCGTCGAGAACGCGCCAGATATCAAGATCAAGGTGTTCACGACTCGGCCCGACACCCTGTTCGGGGCGACCTACATGGTCCTGGCTCCGGAACACGAGCTGGTCGACACGCTGGTTCCGGCGGAGTGGCCGGAAGGCACGCACAAGGTCTGGACTGGTGGCTTCGCGACGCCCGCGGAGGCGGTCGCCGACTACCGGCGGCAAGCCGCCGCCAAGACCGATGTGGAGCGCCAGGCGGACGCGAAGGAGAAGACGGGCGTCTTCACGGGGGCGTACGCGACGAACCCGGTCGACGGCCGCCGGATCCCCGTCTTCATCGCCGACTACGTGCTGGCCGGCTACGGCACCGGCGCGATCATGGCCGTGCCCGGCCAGGACGAGCGCGACTGGGCCTTCGCCGAGGTCTTCGAGCTGCCCATCATCCGCACGGTGCAGACGCCGGACGGCTGGGAGGGCAAGGCGTACACCGGCGACGGCCCGGCGATCAACAGCGCCTCCCCGGTCAGCACCAGCCTGGACGGGCTGGGCGTCGCCGAGGCGAAGGCGAAGATCATCGAGTGGCTGGAGGCGAACGGCCACGGCACCGGGGCGGTCACCTACCGGCTGCGGGACTGGCTGTTCAGCCGCCAGCGGTACTGGGGCGAACCGTTCCCGATCGTCTACGAGGTGCTGCCGGACGGCACGGTCAGCGAGGAGCCGATCGCGCTGCCCGAGTCCATGCTGCCGCTGGAGCTGCCCGAGATCGACGACTTCTCCCCGAAGCTGTTCGACCCCAATGACGCGAACACCTCGCCGGAGACGCCGCTGTCGCGTACGCGCGAATGGGTGGAGGTCGAACTGGACCTGGGCGACGGCCCGAAGCGCTACGTACGCGAGACGAACACGATGCCGCAGTGGGCCGGTTCCTGCTGGTACCAGCTGCGGTACCTGGATCCCACCAACGACCAGGCGTTCGTCGACCCGGCGAACGAGGCGTACTGGGTGGGTCCGCGCGAGGGGCAGGAGTCCGGCGGCGTCGACCTGTACGTCGGCGGCGTCGAGCACGCCGTCCTGCACCTGCTGTACGCCCGGTTCTGGCACAAGGTGCTGTTCGACCTGGGCAAGGTGTCCTCGTTCGAGCCCTACCACCGGCTGTTCAACCAGGGCTACATCCAGGCGTACGCCTACACCGACGAGCGCGGCGTCTACGTCCCGGCCGAGGAGGTGACCGAGGAGTCCGCGGGTGTCTACACCTGGCAGGGCGAGAAGGTCGCCCGCGAGTACGGGAAGATGGGCAAGTCCCTGAAGAACGTCGTCACCCCGGATGAGATGTGCGCGCAGTACGGCGCGGACACCTTCCGGGTCTACGAGATGTCGATGGGGCCGCTGGAGGTGTCCCGTCCCTGGGAGACCCGGGCGGTCGTCGGCGCGCAGCGATTCCTGCAGCGGGTCTGGCGGGCGATCGTCGACGAGGAGACCGGTGAGGTCACCGTCGTCGACGAGGCTCCCGACGAGGCGACGCAGCGGCTGCTGCACAAGACCATCGCCGGTGTCCGGGACGACATGTCCGAGCTGCGCTTCAACACCGCGGTCGCCAAGCTGATCGAGCTGACCAACGGCATCACGCGGCTGGAGCGCACACCTCGGGCGACCGCCGAGGCGCTGACGCTGATGGTCGCGCCGTTCGCCCCGCACATCGCCGAGGAGCTGTGGCGCAAGCTGGGGCACGACGACTCGCTGACCTACGCCGACTTCCCGCAGGCCGACCCGGCCCTGCTGGTCGAGGACCAGGTCACCTACCCGGTCCAGATCAACGGCAAGGTCCGCGGCCGGGTCGAGGTCGCGGCCTCCGCCGGCGAGGATGTGGTACGCGCGGCGGCGCTGGACGCCGTCGCCGACTCGCTGGGGGGCAAGGAGCCGAAGAAGGTCATCGTCGTCGCGGGCCGGATGGTCAGCGTCGTCGTGTGACCTCGAACGTCAGATGACAACTCTGTCATCGCAGGTGGCGGCCCGTCTTCGCAGGAAGACGGGCCGTTCGCCGTCGATGGACGTCCACCGTGACAAAACTGCGGACGTTCGTCGATGAGCGCCGCTGACCAGCCGGGCGAGGCTGTGGCTCATGAAGCTTTTGGCCACACGACGTCGCAAGATAACCGCCGCGATCGCGGCCGTCCTGCTCGTCGGCGCCGGTGGAGCGGCGGCCGCCGGTGAGAGGTTCTGGGAAGAGATCGGGGTGCTCGACGAACCCGGTGCGGGCACGCCGTTCCAGCCGCACGAGTTCGCCGAGATGATGGCGGGGGAGGCCGGGGAGAACGCGGGCGACGAGGCGTTCGAGGCGCTCACCATCGCGCAGCAGTTCGCCGACGCCCGCACCGCGCCGGGCATCGTCGCGCCGGGCGCCTACAGCGCGGCGTACGCGCAGCTCACCTCGATGCCGAAGACGGCGGGGACGTGGTCGGAGGTGACCAACAAGGTCTACGACGCCGACGACCCCCGCTACCGGGACTGGTACTCGAACTCCAGTGGCGGCGCGGGCAACGTGACCGGCCGGATCACCGGACTGGTCGCCGACAACGCCGGGCACGTGTACGCCGCGGGCGCCGACGGCGGCGTCTGGCGCTCGTCGACCGGCGGCGGTCAGTGGTCGCCCATCGCCGACCAGCTCCCGTCGTTGTCCAGTGGCACTCTCGTCCTCGCTGACGACGGCTCGCTCTGGTACGGCACCGGCGAGGCCAACACCGGTGGGACGGCGTACGCCGGATCCGGGGTGTATCGCCTGGCCGACCCGACGACGGGCCAGTTCACCCCGGCCAACCGGGTCGGCGGCACCGAGCTGGAGAGCACCGTCATCTCGAAGCTCCGCTTCGCGGGCGGCACCGTCTGGGCGGCCACCAACCGCGGCGTCTACAGCCACTCCGCCACGACCGCGGCCGGCGCCTGGACCTTCCAGTACGCCCCCAACCCGTCCTTCCTGCCGGGCGGGGCCGACGCGGGCAACGCGAACGCCGCGTACAAGAACATCGTGAACGACATCGCGCCGGACCCGAAGAACCCGAAGCACATCGTGGCCGCCATCGCCTGGCGGTCGGGGGACACCTACAACGGCTTCTACGAGACCGCCGACTACACGCAGGGCTCGGCGAGCTGGCACAAGGTGAATCCGACCGGAGCGATCCCGGCGGACGACATCGGCCGGGTCACCTTCGCGTACGCCGCCGACGGCAGCGTCCTCTACGCGATCAACCAGTCGCCGAAGCTGCTGAACAAGCCGGTCGGCACGGTGAACAGCTACCTCGACGGGGTCTACGTGTCGAACTCCGGCAGCCCGTCCGGGCCGTGGTCGAAGATCGCGGAGTCGGAGAAGCTGGCCAACTCGGGCTCGGCGCTGAAGCAGTCGGTCGGCGGCAAGGGCTACGGCCCCGGCATCCAGTCCTGGTACAACCACTTCCTGCAGGTGGACCCGACCGATCCGAAGCACGTCTGGCTCGGGTTGGAGGAGGTCTACGAGACCACCGACGGCGGGTCGTCCTGGAAGACGATCGGGCCGTACTGGAACTTCTACTTCGACTGCTGGGCGATCGACGACGCGCACAACAAGTGCCCGGACTCGACCCACTCCGACCAGCACTCCGTCGCGGTCGGCAGTTACCAGGGCAAGGCGTACGTCTATGTCGGCAACGACGGCGGCGCCTTCCGGCGACCGGTACGCGGCCAGACCAACGCCGAGGGCCACGCCACCGACTGGAGCAGCCTGAACGACGGCACCATGGACGCGCTGCAGTACTACTCGGTCTCCGTCGGCAAGGACACCTACAACGGCGTGTCCGGCGTCGGCGTCACCGGCGGTCTCCAGGACAACGGCACCTCGCTGCTGCGTCCGGGCGACACGGTGATGGGGTCGAACTTCGGCGGGGACGGCGGCGACTCGCTGGCCGATCCGCAGAACATCTGCCGCCAGGTGCAGGAGTACACCACCCTCTCCATGTCGGTGACCGAGAACTGCGCGGCGAATCCGGGCGCCAACAGCGCCTCCGAGGCCACCTCGTGGAAGATCCAGCCGTACACGAACTCGCCCGGTGACGAGCCGGCCCGGTTCATCGCCCCGTTCTCACCCGACCCGACGAACTACAACGTCTGGGTCGCGGGCGGCCGGCACGTCTGGGTCAACGATCTGGGCTTCGCGATCCGCAGCGGCAAGCAGTGGAAGAACGTGTTCGACCTCGGGGCCGGGCACACCGCGACCTCCGTCGCCGTCAGCAACGGGACCGCGTACGTGGGCTGGTGCGGCCCGTGCAACAACGCCGGCTTCACCCGGGGCGTGGCCACCGGCAAGGTCGGCGACCCGACGAGCTGGCACCAGCTGGCCCTGCCGCCGACCGGCGTCGTGCCCAACCGGCTCGTCCAGGGCGTCGAGGTCGATCCGGCCGACGGTCAGCACGTCTTCCTGGCGGTGAACGGCTTCTCGCGGCGCTTCACCGAGGGTCCGGGGGCCGGCATCGGCCACGTCTTCGAGTCCCACAACGGCGGGGCGGACTGGACCGATGTCTCGGCGAACCTGCCGGACGTCCCGGCGAGCTCGATCAAGCTGCTGCCCAACGGCGGACTGATCCTGGCGACCGACCTCGCGGCGTTCTACCGCCCGGCCGGCTCCACCACCTGGCTGCGACTGGGATCGGGGCTGCCGCTCACGGTCGGCATGGACATCGAGTACTCCACCGTGGACAACTCGGTCTACCTGGCCACCCACGGGCGGGGGATCTGGCGGATCACCCTGCCGTAGACCCTGCGGACGTGGCGGTCGGCTACGGCTCGAGAACGATCGAGTCGCCGCTGACCGCCACGTTCTTCGGCGGTAGCGCCTGGGTCGCCGGCCCCTGCTGCACACTGCCGTCGGTGATCGAATACTGACTGCCGTGGCAGGGGCAGTTGATAGTGCCGTTGGCGACCGTTCCGACCGTGCAGTGCATGTGGGTGCAGATGGCGCTGAAGCCCTTGAAGGCGCCCGCGGTCGGCTGAGTCACCACGACCTGCTGAGTCGCGAAGATCTGGCCACCGCCGACCGGGATGTCCGAGGCCTTGCCGAGCGTGGTCGGCCCGGTCACGGCCGGTGCGGTCGGCGTGGCGGACGAACCGCCGCCGCCCCCGCCGCACGCGGCGGCCAGCCCCGTCGCGGCGACCCCGGCCGCTCCGGCGATCCCGGTCACGAAGGCCCGGCGAGTGGATGTCATGTCCGCCCCCATACAGATTCGGCACCGGAATCCCCGGTACGCACGACGTAATAGGCCGTGACGACGGCCAGCACCAGCACGACCGCCTGCAGCGCCGTACGCAGCCAGGCCGGTCCGGGCAGCCGTCCGCCGATCACCCACAGCAGCACTGCGGTGACCACGCCCAGCGCCAGCGCCAGCCAGAACGTCGTGGTGCCGTAGGTGCGGTGCCGCAGGACATTGGCCGGCGGGCCGGCGGCGTACCGGGCGGCGAGGAGGTCGTCGCCGGACAGTTTCGCCACCAACGCGGCCAGCGGCGCGAGCACGGCCAGCCCGGCGGTCAGCCACCTGGTCTTCGCCCGCCAGCGCGGGACGAAGGCGTACACCACGGCGAACAGCGCCAGCAGCGGCACGAAGACCACCGCGGCGTGCACGTAGAGCGGATGAGCCGGTATGCCCAGAATGTCACTGAACATGACGTCAGTCTGGTAGATCCCACCGGGGTCCGCTGGGTGTTCGCCCAGATCACGGGCGGCGGGACGTCACCCGCCAGTAGACCGCCGCACTGGCACTGACGAGCGCACCCAGGACGGCGGGTAGGTAGGTCAGGAGCGTGACGCCGCTCGGCGAGACGACGGCGGCCCCGATCGCGGCGTACGCGAACGCACTGGGCGCACCGCCGAGCGCCGTCCCCGCCAGATAGTGCCGGAACCGCGTCGCCGAGCTGCCGTACGCGTACCCGACGAGGCCGAACGGCGCGATCGGCAGGAGACGCACGACCACCACCGCCAGCGTGCCGCGCTGGGCCAGCCAACTGTCCAGCCGCGCGATCCGCCCCCGCAACCGCCGCCGGACGGTCTCCCGCCCCGCCCAGCGGCCCAGCCAGAACGTCGCGATCGCGGCGCTCACCGCCGCGACGAGGGCCACGCCCGCCCCGGCCACCGCGCCGAACAACAGGCCGCACGCCAGCGAGATGGCGGTACGCGGAACGAGCGCCATGAGAAGGGCGGCTCCGGCGACGATCGCGGCCGCGGGGCCGAACGCGCCGAGATCGCGTACCTCGGCGGGCACCGAACCGAGGGGCACCCGGCTGGCTAGCAGCGCTACCGCGCCCACGCCCAGACCCAGCGCACCGGCCCGCACGAGGGCCCGGCGACGGAAGTCCCCCGCCTGGTCATCGGCAGTGGTCATCGGCCGACGGCGGTGAGCCGCTCGGCCCGGAGCCGATCCGGCCAGGTGTCGTCCAGCGGCCCCAGCGACTGTTCGCCGGTCGCCCAGCAGAGCAGGAGATCTGCGAGCGCAGGGTTACGAGCCAAGGCGGGGCCGTGTGCGTACGTCCCGAGAATCGTCTCGGACCAGGCCCCCTCC
>JABFYB010000282.1 GCA_013361475.1 Hamadaea sp. | reverse complement strand
ACGGAAACGTCGCCCCGCCGACGGAAACGTCGCCAACGACGCGAACGGAGACGCCTACTCCGCCTTGACTTCCCGAGTCATCAGCGACCGGACCGCCACGCGCGGGTCGAGGCCTTCGTGGCAGACCCGCTCGACCTGTTCGGTGATCGGCATCTCGACCCCGTGCGCCCGAGCCAGGTCCCGGATGGACAGGCAGCTCTTGACGCCTTCGACGGTGTACTTGGCGGCCTCCTGGGCCTGCTCCAAAGTCATGCCCCGGCCGAGGTACTCGCCGAAGGTGTGGTTGCGCGACAACGGGGACGAGCAGGTCGCGACGAGGTCGCCGAGCCCGGCCAGGCCGGAGAAGGTCAGCGGGTCGGCGCCGAGCGCGACGCCGAGCCGGGCGGTCTCGGCCAGCCCTCGGGTGATGAGGGACGCGCGGGTGTTGTCGCCCATGCCCATCGCCTGCGCCATCCCGTACGCCAGCGCGATGACGTTCTTGACCGCCCCGCCGAGTTCGCAGCCGACGACGTCGTCGTTGGTGTAGGGCCGGAAGTACGGCGTGAACACGGCCTTCTGCACGCGGTTCGCGCGATCGATGTCCTCGCAGGCCACGACGGTGGCGGTCGGCTGTTCGGCGGCGATCTCCGGGGCGAGGTTCGGCCCGGTGACGACGGCGACCCGGTCCGGCTTGACCCCGGTGACCTCCACGATGACCTGGCTCATCCGCAGCGTGGTGCCGAGTTCGACGCCCTTCATCAGGGAGACGACGGTGGAGTCGGTGTCCAGGTGTGGGCCGACCGATCCCAGCACCGAGCGCAATGTCTGGGACGGCACCGAGAGCACCACGAGTTCGGCGTCCCGCAGCGCCTCGAAGACGTCGGTGGTGGCCGTGACCCGTGCGCCGATCGGACCCGTCATGTAGCCCGGATTCGTGCCGGTGGACGAGATCGCCGAGACGACGGACTCCCGGCGGGCCCACAGGACCACGTCGTTCCCGGCGTCGTTCAGGACCTTGGCGAACGTGGTGCCCCAGGAACCGGCACCGAGGACGGCGGCTCTCACGCCTGCCCCTTTCCCGCGCGAACCGGCACGAAGATGGGCGGGGGCGTCTCGCCCCGCATCTCGCCGACCAACTCTCCGATGCGGCGCATGATCTCGTCGGTCATCTCGTCCAGCACCACCCGGGTCGGTTCGGCATTGGCCCATTTGCCGAGATCGACCGGTGGGCCGGCCCAGACCGAGACCGGCACCCGGCGCAAGCGGAACTTCTTGGTCCGGGGGTCGAAGATCTGCTGTGCGCCGTCCTGCGCCACCGGAATCACCGGAGCGCCGGTGGCCAGCGCCAGCCGCGCCACCCCGGTCTTGCCCTTCATCGGCCAGAGGTCCGGCTCGCGGGTGGTCGTGCCCTCCGGGTAGATGACCACGCAGTCGCCCGCCTCCACCGCCGAGATCGCCGCGTCGAGCGCCTTGGCCGCGTCGACCGTGCCGCGGAACACCGGGATCTGGCGGCACCAGTGGAGGATCTTGCCGGCTACCGGGATGCGGAACACGCTTTCCTTGGCGAGGAACTCCGGCCAGCGGCCGCTGTCGTAGACGTAGTGAGCGGCGGTGAACGGGTCGGCGTGTGAGACGTGGTTGAAGGCCAGGATCACTCCGCCGGTCGCGGGGATGTGCTCGAAACCGCGCCAGTCGCGCCGCGTCAACGCCTTCATCAGGGGCTTCACCAAGATCACCGCGAACCGCGGCCAGAATCCCAGCTTGCGCACGCCTCCGCCTTTCCCGCACCCGTCGAGGAGTCATCATGCCTGCCCGACCGGGGCGTCGGCCAGTCAGACTGGCAAGATGCTGCCGGTGGGATGGTCGCTGCTCGTGCCGCTCAAGGCGCTGCCGCGGGCGAAGAGCAGGCTGCGCGGTGCGCCGGCCGAGGTGGGTCACGACCGGCTCGTGGTGGCTCTGGCTCTTTCGACGGTACGCGCAGCGCAGCGCGCCGACGGGGTCGACGAGGTCGTCGTGGTGACCGGGGATGAGCGGCTCCGCCGCGAGCTGACGCCGTTCGGCGTACGGTTCGCCGACGACGCCGGCTCGCTCAACGGCTCCCTCACCGCCGCGGCCGACGCCCTGACCGGCCGACCCGTCGCCGCCCTCACCGGTGACGTCCCAGCATTGCGTCCAGTCGAGCTGGCCGAGGCCTTGGCGCTGGCGACGGTCCGATCCTTCGTCCCCGATCTGCCCGGCGACGGCACCGTCCTGCTGGCCGCGCCGGCCGGTGAGCGCCTACGCCCCGAGTTCGGCCCCGACTCGGCGGCCGCGCACGCCCGTTCCGGGGCGAAGCGGCTGGACGGGGCCTGGCCGACGCTGCGCCGCGACGTGGACACCGCGGCCGACCTGGCTGAGGCCGTACGCCTGGGCTGGGTCCCCGGTTTCTCCTAGGCTGAGGTCATGCCACGCTCGGCCGCTGCGGTCCTGCGGCGGGCCGCCGAAGGCTGCGCCGACCGTCTGCTCGCCGCGAGACCGCTGATTCGCGCGGAAGGCCGGATGCCCGACGGCGACACCCCGGTGCATTACGCGCGAGTGGCCTGCCGTCGGCTGCGTTCCGATGTGCGTACCTTCGAGCGCTTGCTGGACAAGACGTGGGCCCGGCGGGTGCGGGCGAACCTGAAGTGGCTCGCGGATCTGCTCGGAGCCGCCCGCGACGCGGAGGTTCTGCGAGCCCGGCTACGCGAGACCGGCCTGCCGGTCGGCGCGTTCGACGAGGCGCTGCGGGAGCGGGCCGACATCGCCCGCGCGGAGCTGTTGGTGGGCCTGGACAGTGCGCGATTGCCGCTGCTGATCGCCTTGCTCCGCGAGCCGGTGTTCCGGGGCCGCGCGCGGCGACCGGCCCGCGACGTCCTCCCTGCTCTGGCGGCTCGACCGGTCGGGCGATACGAGGAGGCAGTGGCCGATTTGACCGCGGAGTCGCCGGTCGAGCAGTGGCACGAGGTCCGCATCCTGGCCAAACGCACCCGGTACGCGCTCGACACCGCCGGCCGCCGTCGGCGTGCCAAGCGGCTCGCCCGGGCGCAGAGTCTGCTGGGCGAGCATCAGGACGCCGTCGTCGCCGCGAAAGCCTGGCGCGCGCTCGGTCCGGCGGACCCCGAGACCGCCCTGCTCCTGCTCGAACGGGAGGCCGCCGCCGCCGAACGGGCGCGCGACGCCTTCCTCGCCGCGCCGGCGATCCCCGGTCGGTAGGCTGACCCCATGCAGGGCACCGTTTCCGAGTTCGACCCGCAGACCCGTGCCGGCGCGGTGCTGCTCGACGACGGCACCGAGGTCCGGTTCTCCCCCGCCGCGTTCGCCGCGGGCGGGCTGCGGCTCCTGCGCCTCGGGCAGCGACTCCGGCTGGAGAAGGACGACCGCGGCGAGGTGGTACGCGTGACGTTACCCACGATGCCCTGAGCTGAGTTGCGGGAAGTTCACCTTCGCGTCACCTGAGCCTGGGAAGAATGAGAAGGTGAGTTCCTCAGCACCACCGGCCGCCCCCGCCGCCGATCTGCCCGACGATCGGTTCCTCAACCGCGAGCTGTCCTGGCTCGATTTCAACGCCCGTGTGCTGGCCCTCGGCGAGGATCCCGCCACTCCGCTGCTCGAACGGGCGAAGTTCCTCGCCATCTTCGCGACCAACCTCGACGAGTTCTTCATGGTCCGCTTCGCGGCACTGCAACGGCGCTGGCAGACCGGCCTGCCACTGCGCGGGGCCGACCGCAAGCCCGCCGCACGGCAGCAGCTCGACCTGGTGACGTCGCGGGCGGCCGAGCTGGTGGCCCGGCATGCCGCGTGCTTCGAGGAACACGTACGCCCAGAGCTGGAGAACGCCGGGATCGTCGTCGAACGGTGGAGCAAGCTCTCCGAGGAGGAGCAGGCGCGGCTCCACGAGTACTTCCTGGAGCACCTGTTCCCGGCGCTGACTCCGCTGGCGGTCGACCCGGCGCACCCGTTCCCGTACATCTCGGGGCTGTCGCTCAACCTCGCCGTCGTGCTGCGGGATCCCGACGGCGGCCCGGACTTGTTCGCCCGGGTGAAGGTCCCGGCCAACGTTCCCCGGTTCACCGGGCTCGGCGGCGGGCGGTACATCGCGGTCGAGGAGCTGATCGCGGTCCACCTCGACCGGCTCTTCCCCGGCATGTCCATCGTGGAGCATCACCTGTTCCGGGTGACCCGCAACGCCGAGGTCGAGATCGAGGAGGACCGCGACGAGGACCTGCTGCAGGCGCTGGAGCGGGAGCTGGCCCGGCGGCGCTTCGGTCCCCCCGTACGCCTGGAGGTGGCCGAGGGGATCAGCCCCGACGTCCTGGAGACCCTCGTCCGGGAACTCGACATGGACGAGCGCGACGTGTATCGCGTACCGGGGTTGCCGGATCTGTCGGCGCTGTGGCAGATCTACGAGGAGGCCGACCGGCCGGAGCTGAAGGAGCCGAGCTTCGTCCCGCCCACCCATCCGCGCCTGCGCGACGGCGAACGCAGCATCTTCTCGGTCATCCGGGACGGCGACATCCTGGTGCACCACCCGTACCACTCGTTCTCCACGAGCGTGCAAAGGTTCATCGAGCAGGCCGCGGCCGACCCCAACGTGCTGGCCATCAAGCAGACCCTCTATCGCACCAGCGGCGACTCCCCGATCGTGGACGCGCTGGTGGACGCGGCCGAGGCGGGCAAGCAGGTCGTCGTCGTGGTCGAGGTGAAGGCCCGGTTCGACGAATGGGCCAACATCGGCTGGGCGCGGACGCTGGAACGCGCGGGCTGCCACGTGGTCTACGGGCTGGTGGGCCTGAAGACGCACGCGAAGATCGCCCTCGTCGTCCGGGAGGAAGGCGCGATTCTGCGCCGCTACTGCCACGTCGGCACCGGCAACTACCACCCGAAGACGGCCCGGCTCTACGAGGACTTCGGGCTCCTGACGGCCGCGCCCGAGGTGGGCGAGGACGTCACCGAGTTGTTCAACCGCCTCACCGGCTACGGACGGCCGCCGTCGTACCGGCGACTGCTGGTCGCCCCCGAAGGCGTCCGATCCGGTCTGCTGGAACTCATCGAGGGCCAGGCTCGGCGTGGTCGCCGGGGCCTGATCCAGATGAAGGTGAACTCACTCGTCGACGAGGACGTCGTGGACGCCCTGTACGCCGCCTCCCGCGCCGGAACCCAGGTGGATCTGGTCGTCCGCGGCATGTGCACCCTGCGCCCCGGCGTACGCGGCCTGTCGGACCGGATCCGCGTCCGGTCGGTGCTGGGCCGGTTCCTGGAGCATTCCCGGGTCTTCCGGTTCGGCCAGGGCGCGGTCGCCCAGTGGTGGCTCGGCTCCGCCGACGTCATGCGCCGCAACCTCGATCAGCGGGTGGAAGCGCTCGTCCGGGTCGCCGATCCGGCTTCGGTGCAGCAGCTCAGCGCGATGATGGAGCTCTACCTCGCCGACGAGTCCGGCGGATTCGACCTCGCCCCGGACGGGGTGTGGCACCGGCGTACCGGGCGGGATCCGCAGCTGGGCCTGCTCACCGGCGCGACCGCCCAGAACACCTAGTACGCACAGGAACAGGCGCCCGTGGCGATCACGGGCGCCTGTCAAGTCGGGACCTGCTCAGCGTCGAGCAGCCTTCTTCGCCGGAGCCTTCTTGGCGGGCGCCTTCTTCGCCGTCGCCTTGGCCACCGACTTGGCGGGGGCCTTCTTCGCCACAGTCGCCTTGGTCGCGGCCTTCTTGGCCGGAGCCTTCTTCGCCGCCACCGACTTCTTGGCGGGCGCCGACTTGGTCGCGGCCTTCTTCGCCGGAGCCGTCTTCTTGGCGGCGGCCTTGGTCGCGGTCGCCTTCTTGGCGGGCGCCGCCTTCTTCGTAGCGGCCTTGGCGGGCGCGGTCTTCTTGGCCGCCGCCGCCGTCGCCGTGGTCTTCTTGGCGGCCGCGGTCTTCTTCGCCGCGGCGGTCGCCGTCTTCTTCGCGGCGGCGGGCTGCTTGCCGCTCGCCACCGCCTCCTTGAAGCCGGCGCCGGCGCGGAACGCCGGAACAGCCGTCTTCGGCACCTTCACCGCTTCGCCGGTACGCGGGTTACGCGCGGTCCGAGCGGCGCGCTGCCGCTTCTCGAAGACCCCGAATCCGGTCAGCGACACCTTGTCGCCCTTGGTGACAGCGGTTTCGATTTCGGCCAGGACGGCGTCCAGCGCGGCGGTTGCGGTCTTCTTATCCCCCAACCGGGCGGCCAGCGCCTCGATGAGCTCGGCCTTGTTCACGGTTCCCTCCCGAGTGTTTCCTTACTGGACTTTCCACCAGTCATTCTTCGCGCACGCTAAGCCCTGCCATACACATTTCCAAACACGTGACGGGTAAACGGCATTTGTGTCGCGCGTATGTCTCTAACTGGCAGTGTGCAACAA
>JABFYB010000269.1 GCA_013361475.1 Hamadaea sp. | reverse complement strand
CGGTCCGCGCGGTTGTACCGGCGAACGGCGATCTCTCGGGTAGCCTGCGCGGGTGCGAATCATTCAGCGAGTCGTGACCGTCCTCGCCCTCGGCGGGCTGCTGGCCGCGGGGGCGGCCGGTTGTGGCGGCGACAGCGGCTCCGAGACGAAAGGCAACGGTGGCGTGAACGTCAGCACCGATACCAAGAACAAGCCCACGGTCACCTTCACCGGCGACGCGGAGAAGCCCTCCGGCCTCCAGGTGACCGACATCGTCGAGGGCTCCGGCGACGCGGCCAAGATCGGCGACTCGGTGGCGGTGCAGTACGTCGGGATCTCCTGGTCGACGCAGAAGCAGTTCGACTCGTCGTGGGACCGGGGCGCGCAGCCGTTCACCGTCGCCCCGCTGGGCCAGGCCCGGGTCATCGACGGCTGGAACCAGGGCCTCGTCGGCGCCAAGGTCGGCGGCCGGCGACTGATCGTCATCCCGCCGAACCTGGGCTACGGCGCTCAGGGCGCGGGCGGCGTGATCGGCCCGAACGAGACGCTCGTCTTCGTGGTGGACGTCGTCTCCATCAACGCCTGACCCAGCTCGGTCAGCTCAGCGACATCGGGGCAGTATTCGCCCCGGTGTCGCTTTATTGTGTGCGGCGTGGAGGCTGATGATCGTGAGTTCGTCGCAGTGCAGCCGGACCGCCGCCAGGCGGCCGCATGGAGTATCGGGCTCACCGGTGTCGTAACCGTGCTGGGCGCGGCGTTCATCGTCCGGGGCCGGGACGACGTCACCGGCCTCGTGTGGTGGCTGCAGGGCTGGATGGCGCTCCTGCTCATCGTGGCGTTCGCGTCGCTGATCCGCGCAGTGTTCCTCACGGCGGAGGCGGCAGCGGGGAAGTCGAGCGAGCGAGGCGGCGCGGGCCTCGGCGCGGCGAAGCGATGGGCCGTCGCGGGGCTGTCGCTCATCGCGATGGCGCTGCTCGTGGCCTGGCTGTCCCCGGTCGCCGAGACGACCCGGCCGCTGATGCGGGTGGACTTCGAGAGCGGTGTCGCGTGCGGCCCGGTCACCTTCGAACGGGACGGCTACGTCGGCGTGACGACCAAGTACGGCTCGCCGGCCGACACCAAGCTCTGGATCCCGGTCGACAAGATCAGCCTCCTGCGCGAGGTCTCGGCCTGTCCTTGATCCCAGGGGCTAGTCGAGGCGGGCGACGTCGAGGACGGTGACGACGGCCGTGCCCGCCTCGTCCGACGCGGCCAGGTCGACCTCGGCGGTGATCGCCCAGTCGTGGTCGCCGTCGGGGTCGTCGAGGATCTGCCGGCACCGCCAGCGGTCCTTCGCCTCGGTGATCAGCAACAGCCCGGCGCTGCGCGCGTCGCCGTCCACGCCGATCTCGTCGTGATCTTCGAAGTACGCGTCCAGCGCCGTACGCCAGTCGAAGTCGGGGTCGAGTTCGGCGAGGGTGTCGTAGCGCTCGAAGGCGGCCAGCTCGACCCGGCGGAACAGCGCGTTGCGCACCAGTACGCGGAAAGCCCGGACGTTGGCGGTGACGCCCCGAGTCTTCTCCTCCAGCACGACCGGTGCACCGTCGGAGACGGGGTTCCGCAGCTGCTCCCATTCGTCGAGCAGACTGGAGTCGACCTGGCGGACCAGTTCGCCGAGCCATTCGATGAGGTCTTCGAGGTCTTCGGTACGCGCGTCCGGCGGGATGGTCTGCCGCAGCGCCCGGTAGGCGTCGGCGAGGTAGCGCAGGACGATGCCCTCCGAGCGGGCCAGCCCGTAGAAGGCGACGTACTCGGTGAACGTCATGGCGCGCTCGTACATGTCGCGTACCACGGATTTGGGGGCGACCTCGTGCTCGCTGACCCACGGGTGGCCGCGCCGATACATCTCGTACGCCCCCTCGAGCAGTTCGGCGAGCGGCTTGGGATAGGTCACCTCGTCGAGCAGCGCCATGCGCTCGTCGTATTCGAGTCCGTCGGCCTTCATCTGGGCCACAGCCTCGCCGCGGGCCTTGAACTGCTGGGCTGACAACACCTGGCGCGGGTTCTCCAGCGTCGACTCCATGATCGACAAGGCGTCGAGGGCGTACGTCGCTGAGTTGCGGTCGAGCAGTTCCAGGGCGGCCAACGCGAACGGCGACAGCGGCTGGTTGAGGGCGAAGTTGAGCTGCAGATCCTCCACCACGCGCAGGCGCAGCGGCTCACCCGGCCCGGACACGCGCTCCACGACTCCTGCGGCCAGCAGCGCGCGATAGATCGCGAAGGCTCGGCGTACGAGCTTGAGCTGGGCGGACCGCGGCTCGTGGTTGTCGGTCAGCAGCTTGCGCAGGTCGGCGAAGACGTCGCCGCCGCGTTCGATGACGTTGAGGATCATCGAGTGGGTGACCGTGAAGCTGGAGGTCAGCGGCTCGGGGTCGGCGGCGACCAGCTTGTCGAAGGTGGGCTGGCCCCAGGAGACCATCCCCTCGGGCGGCTTCTTCTTCACGTAGCTCTTGAGTTTGCGCTGGTCCCCGGCGAACTTGGCGATCGCCTTCTCGTTGGCGATGACGTGCTCGGGGGCCTGGACGATGACCCGGCCGAGGGTGTCGAACCCGGCCCGGCCGGCCCGCCCGGCGATCTGGTGGAACTCGCGGGCCTTCAGATGCCGCATCCGCGTCCCGTCGAACTTCGACAGGGCAGTGAACAGCACCGTGCGGATCGGCACGTTGATCCCGACGCCCAGCGTGTCGGTGCCGCAGATGACCTTCAGCAGACCCGCCTGGGCCAGCAACTCGACCAGCCGGCGGTACTTGGGCAGCATCCCGGCGTGGTGCACGCCGATGCCGTGCTTCACCAGGCGGGACAGCTGCTTGCCGAACCCGGCGGCGAACCGGAAGTTGCCGATCATCTCGGCGATCGCGTCCTTCTCGGCCCGGGTGCACATGTTGACGCTCATCAGCGCCTGCGCCTGCTCCATCGCCGCGGCCTGGGTGAAGTGCACGATGTAGATCGGCGCCTGATGGGTCTGGAGCAGCTCCTCGACCGTCTCCTGCAGCGGCGTCAGCGAGAACGCGTGCACCAGCGGCACCGGCCGGGTCGCCGACGTCACCACCGCGGTGTTCCGCCCGGTCCGCCGGGTCAGGTCCTCCTGGAACCGGGTGACGTCACCGAGGGTCGCCGACATCAGGACGAACTGGGTGTTCGGCAGCTCCAGCAGCGGCACCTGCCAAGCCCAGCCCCGATCCGGCTCGGCGTAGAAGTGGAACTCGTCCATGACGACCTGGCCCGCGTCGGCCTTCGCGCCCTCGCGCAGGGCCAGGTTGGCCAGGATCTCGGCGGTGCAGCAGATGATCTGCGCCGACTCGTTCACCGCGGCGTCGCCGGTCAGCATGCCGACGTTCTTCGCCCCGAACTGCTCGCACAGCGCGAAGAACTTCTCACTGACCAGCGCCTTGATCGGCGCGGTGTAGAAGGTCCGCTCGCCGGAGGCCAGCGCGGAGAAGTGCGCGCCCGCCGCCACCAGGCTCTTGCCCGACCCGGTCGGCGTCGCCAAGATCACGTTCGAGCCGGTCACGACCTCCAGCAGGGCCTCCGACTGCGCGGGGTAGAGGCTCAGCCCGCGGCTCGCGGCCCACTCCTCGAAGGCGAGCAGGACTTCCTCCGGCTCGCTGGGTCCGCCACCCTCGGCGGGCGGCGGCAGCAGATCGATGAGGGTACGCGAGGCGGAGGTCACCGGCGCAAGGTTACTGTGCCATCGGGTGAACCGTTCAACCTGGGCGTGCGCCGTCAGCGGAAGCGGTCGTACCGCTCGTCCGCGTAGTCCTCGTCCTCGTCGTCTTCGTCGGACCGGCGGCGCAGGACGAGCCAGAGGAGCAGCCCGCCGACCACCACGAGGGCGCCGGCACCGCCGAAGATGAGCACGGGCAGCGAACTCGAATCCTCGTTCCCGGCGGCGGACACGGCGGACACCTCGGCTGCCGACGCACCGTCGGTCTCGGCGGCGGTCTCGGCGGTCTCGGTCGGCGCCGCATCGGTCTCCGCCGGTGTCGGGCTGGCCGCCGTGCTGCGTTTGGAGGACTTCGGCGTCGGCGTCGCCTTCTTCGACGACGTCGGCGACGGCGAGCTGGAGGTGACGGCCGTCCGCTTCAGCGTGATGGACGCCTTGTTATTGCCGTAAGTCGGTTCGGAATACCCCTGCGCCTTCATGGTCAGCGTGAAGCTGCCGGTCGCGACGGACGCCGTCGACATGATCACCTGGAACCGGAGCTCGTGCCGGCCGGCCGAGACGGAGTCCATCTGGCAGCGTGCCTTGAAGGTGCCCCAGTAGACGCAGCCGGGTGCGTACTCCTTGATCAGCACCCCGGCCGGGAAGGCGACCATCACCTCCACGGCCGGCCCCGACGCCGGGATCGCGGCCGACGCCTCGAAGGCGATCGTCACGGCGACGGTCTGCCCGGCGGCTCCGGAGGCCGCCGCCGGGAGCGCCTTGAGGTCGACGACTTCGGCGTACGCCGGTGCTGCGGTGAGCCCCACGGTGAGCAGGACACCCGCCGCCACGATCGTGGCGGCCCGGCATACGTTCATTGACATCTCCGATCGTCTGCGACGCCGGAGGCTAACACCTCAGTAGGGCAGCCAGCTGACCCGTTTGCCGCCGGCCAGCGTGCTGGCCAGGAGCCCGGAGTCGGAGACCGTCCACAGCTCGTCGCCGATCACCAGGCTGCGCCGGATCGCGGTCGGGTAGTAGCTGCTCTTGGGCTGCTGCGGATGACTGATCCAGCCGGCCTCGGTCAGGCCGCGGTCGCCGACCTTGATCAGCAGCGCGCCCGCGTCGCCCTTGTCGTCGTTCCACTTCTGCACCGGCACGACCAGCAGCTTGGTGTCCGGCCAATAGAGGAACGCGTGCGGGTCGAACTCGGCCTCGCTGTAGCCGTGGTCGCCGACCTCGTGGTTGGCCAGGCGCTGCGGGTTCGCCGGGTCGCCGACCGCGAACAGGGAGATCTGGGTGCCCTGCACGCGGCCGTTGTCGTCGGCGGCCTGGCCGACGCCGAGCAGCCGATCGCCGGTGAGCGGATGCAGGTACGCGCTGTAGCCGGGGATCTTCAGCTGACCGGCGACGACGGGCTTGGCCGGGTCACGCAGGTCGACCACGTACAACGGATCCGTCCGCCGGAACGTCACCACGTACGCCGTCGCGCCGACGAAGCGTACGGCGTAGATCTGTTCGCCTTTGCCGAGTCCGCCGACGCTGCCGACGACTCGTAACGTGCCCCCGTCGGTGCGCAAGGCGTACACGCTGGAAGTGCTTTTGGTGGTCTGGGACCACGGGTGACCGGTGGTGGTCGCGACCCGCAGCACCCCGTCGTTCTCGGACATGGAGTACTGGTTGAGCAGCCAGCCGGACACGGTGCCCGCGGCGACGTAGCGGGGCTGGCGGCCGGTGATGTCGAACATGTACAGCTCGGTCTTGCCGGTGGTGCCGACGCCGCGCCAGCGTTCGTCGTTGGCGAGGTAGAGGTGGGTGCCGGAGCCGTAGACGGTCTCCGCGTCGGCGAAGACCGACGCCGGCACGCCGTCGGCGAGGCGGCCGGCGGACAGGTCGAAGCTGAGCACGGTGACCAGTTCCGAGCCGCTGAACGTCGCGGGGTGGCGGACGTCGCCGCAGTCGACGGTGCCGGGCGTGCCGTCGCTGGTGAACTTCGGCAGCCACGCGTCGATCGGCGTCTTGTCGATGATCTTCCGGTTGTTCGCGATGAGCGTCTTCTGATCGCCGCGTGCGTCCGGCTTGAAGACGATTCGCGGCGCGGAGCGCACGACGACCCGGGCGACGGAGCCGGTCTGGCGTGCGTCGGTGAACGTGGCGTCGATGGTGTAGGTCGAGATCACCTTGGCGGTCGTCAGGTCGACCAGGGTGATCGTGGTGTTCTGGGCGGTGACCATCGGTCCGCCACGGGCCGCGGGGTAGTAGTCGCGGCCGCCCATGACCAGGACATGGTCGCCGGACAGCAGCAGTTGATCCCCGGCCTGAGAAAGCTGCACGGTCCCGATCAGCTTGTGCTGGGCGGCGTCGACGATGCGCAGTACGCCCCGGCTGACCGTCACGATGCGTTTGCCGTCGGTCTTGACCAGGTCGGGTTCGTCCACACCGGCCTCGTGCGTGTTCGTTCCCGAGTACGCCGGCCCGGCGGCGTCGGGGACGGCCGTCTTCCCACCGGTCGCCCGTTCGGCGCCGCTGGCGAAGTCGCGCCACAGCATCTGGTTGCCGAAGCCCCAGGGCTGGACGCTGGCCTTGGCGGCGGCGCGGACGTCGGCGAGCAGCCGGTCGCAGGAGTCGTAGGAGACGAGCTGCAGCGCAGGCGCGGCCACCTGGGTGGGTGCGGGCGTCGGCGACTCCTCGGTGCAGGCGCTCAACGCGATGAGGGCGG
>JABFYB010000149.1 GCA_013361475.1 Hamadaea sp. | reverse complement strand
CGAGGGTCGTCATCAGCCGACGGCACCTTCCATCTGCAGTTCGATCAGGCGGTTCAGTTCCAGGGCGTACTCCATCGGGAGCTCCTTGGCGATCGGCTCGATGAAGCCGCGCACGATCATCGCCATGGCCTCGTCCTCGGACATGCCCCGGCTCATCAGGTAGAAGAGCTGGTCCTCGCTGACCTTGGAGACGGTGGCCTCGTGCCCCATCGCCACGTCGTCCTCGCGGATGTCGACGTAGGGGTAGGTGTCCGACCGGGAGATCGTGTCGACCAGCAGCGCGTCGCACTTGACCGTGGACTTGCTGTGGCTGGAGCCCTCGAGCACCTGGACGAGACCGCGGTAGGAGGTGCGGCCGCCGCCCCGGGCGATCGACTTGGAGACGATGGTCGAGCTGGTGTGCGGCGCGGCGTGCACCATCTTCGCGCCCGCGTCCTGGTGCTGGCCCTCGCCGGCCATCGCGACGCTGAGCACCTCGCCCTTGGCGTGCTCGCCGACCATGTAGACGGCCGGGTACTTCATCGTGACCTTGGAACCGATGTTGCCGTCGATCCACTCCATGGTCGCGCCCTCGTGCGCCACGGCGCGCTTGGTCACCAGGTTGTAGACGTTGTTCGACCAGTTCTGGATCGTGGTGTAGCGGCAGCGGCCGCCCTTCTTCACGATGATCTCGACGACCGCGCTGTGCAGCGAGTCGGACGAGTAGATCGGCGCGGTGCAGCCCTCGACGTAGTGGACGTACGCGTCCTCGTCCACGATGATCAGGGTCCGCTCGAACTGGCCCATGTTCTCGGTGTTGATCCGGAAGTACGCCTGCAGCGGGATCTCGACGTGTACGCCCTTCGGCACGTAGATGAACGAGCCGCCGGACCAGACCGAGGTGTTGAGCGCGGCGAACTTGTTGTCGCCGACCGGGATCACCGTGCCGAAGTACTCCTGGAACAGCTCCGGGTGCTCCTTGAGGCCGGTGTCGGTGTCGAGGAAGATGACACCCTGCTCTTCGAGGTCCTCACGGATCTTGTGGTAGACCACCTCGGACTCGTACTGCGCCGCGACACCGGCGACGAGGCGCTGCTTCTCCGCCTCGGGGATGCCCAGCTTGTCGTAGGTGTTCTTGATGTCCTCGGGCAGCTCGTCCCAGCTCGCCGCCTGCTTCTCGGTCGAGCGGACGAAGTACTTGATGTTGTCGAAGTCGATGGTGGACAGATCCGCGCCCCAGGCCGGCATCGGCTTGCGGCCGAACAGGCGCAGGCCCTTCAGCCGGAGGTCGAGCATCCACTCGGGTTCGTTCTTCTTCGCCGAGATGTCGCGTACGACGGCCTCGTTCAGGCCGCGCTGCGCCGACGCGCCCGCGATGTCGGAGTCGGCCCAGCCGTACTCGTACTTCCCCAGGGCAGCAAGATGCTCTTCCTGCGTGATCTCGGTCATCAGTTATCCCTCACCGTGACTTGGTGTAGTTGTCCAGGGATGTGGGTCGTACAGACCCCGTCCCCGTGGGCGATCGTCGCCAGACGCTGCACGTGCGAGCCGACCAAGCGGGCGATCACCTGGGTCTCGGCCTCGCAGAGCTGCGGGAACTCGGCGGCGACGTGCGCCACCGGGCAGTGGTGCTGGCACAGTTGGCCACCGCTGGCGATCACGGAGGCGCTGGCAGCGTATCCCTCGGCGGTCAGCGCCTGAGCCAGCGCCTCCGCCCGGGCCAGCGGGTCGTCGCCCGCCGACGTCATGGCCTCGCGGCAGCGGGCCTCCAACTGCGCGACCTGTGCACGGGCGAACTCGGCGACACCCTTCTCGCCGTTCTGCGCCGCGATCCAGCGCAGCGCCGCCGCGGCCAGGTCGTCGTAGGTGTGCCCGCCGAGGCCTTCCCGGCCCTCGCGGGTCAGCGAGAAGATCTTCGCGGGCCGGCCCCGGCCCTTCGCCGGCTGGTCCCGCCCGGTCACCAGACCGTCGCAGACCAGCGCGTCCAGGTGCCGGCGGATCGCCGCCGGCTTCAGCCCGAGCGCGTCGCCGAGTTGGGCCGCTGTGGCGCCGCCGAGCCCCAGCAACTCCAGCACCCGGTCGCGGGTACGCCGATCGGCGCCCTCCGCCGGGGCGTACTGGAGCCCAGAAGATCGGGCCGCGGCGATTTCCACTACACCAGTGTGACTTATTTACGCTGGGGTGCGCAAACCGCGCTTCCGGTGATCCACAGCACCGAAAGTTAGCCTACCCTACATCCCAAATGTCCGATCACAGCCGGCCGGCTTCCACGATGCGGCGGAGGAACTGCTGCGTACGGGGTTGCTCGGGGGCGCCGAAGACCTGCTCGGGCGGACCCTGCTCCAGCACCCGGCCGCCGTCGAGGAACACCACCCGATCGGCGACCTGCCGGGCGAAACCCATCTCATGGGTGGCCAGGACCATGGTCATCCCCTCGCCCTTGAGCTCGCGGATCATGGTCAGCACCTCCCCGACCAGCTCCGGGTCCAGCGCTGAGGTCACCTCGTCGAGCAACAGCAGGCGTGGCGAGTTCACCAGCGCGCGCACGATCGCGACGCGCTGCTGCTGCCCGCCGGACAGCCGATCGGGGTACTCCCCCGCCTTGTCCGCGAGACCGACCCGGGTCAGCCAGGCCATCGCCTGCTCGCGGGCCTCGGCCCGGGCGCGGCGATGCACGCGGGTCGGCGCCAGCGTGATGTTGTCCAGCACCGTCATGTGCGGAAACAAGTTGTACGCCTGGAAGACGATCCCGATCTTGCGGCGTACGCGGTCGGGGTCCACCCGGGGATCGGTGATGTGCTCGCCGTCGAGGTGGATCAGGCCGTCGTCGATCTGCTCCAGCAGGTTCACACAGCGCAGCAGGGTCGACTTGCCCGAGCCGGAGGCGCCGATGAGCGCGACGACCTCGTGCTCGGCGACGTCCAGGGTGAGGTCGTCGAGCACCAGATTGCCCCGGAACGCCTTGCGGAGGTTCTCGCAGCGCAGCACCGGCGTCATCCGCGCGCTCCCTGGCGGCGGGCGGCCCGCAGGGTCACCCAGTCGGTCACGCCGATCAACGGCAGGGCGAGCAGCACGAACAACACTCCGGCCACGATGTAGGGGGTGAAGTTGTAGGTCTCGGCGACCTGGATCTGCGCCGCGCGTACGGCGTCGATCGGGCCGGCCAGTGAAACGAGCCCGACGTCCTTCTGCAGCGCGACGGTGTCGTTGAGCAGCGGCGGGGCGACCCGGCGGACGGCCTGCGGCAGCACCACGTGCCGCATCGCCTGGCGGTAGGTCAGCCCCAGCGAGCGGGCGGCCGCGATCTGGCTGGGATGGATCGACTCGATCCCGGCCCGGAACACCTCGGCCAGGTACGCCCCATACGTGATGACGAGCGCGACCCCGCCCAGCACCAGCGTCGACGGCATGCCCTGCAACCGCAGTCCGGGTACGCCGAGCGTCATCACGTACAGCACGATGATCAGCGGCACACCCCGGAAGGTGTACGTGTAGCCGGTGGCCAGGGCGCGGACCGGGAAGGCGACCGGGCCCCGCAGCGTACGCAGAACGGCGATGACCAGCCCGAGGAGCAGCGCCCCGACGGCGCAGAAGACCAGCAGCTGGATGTTCAGCACCAGCCCGTGCAGGATCGCCGGCAGCGACTCCTTCGCGGTGTGCCAGTCCAGAAAGGACGTCTTGACCCGGTCCCATCCGGGGGCGCCGGTGACCGCGACGGTGAGAAGCACCCCGACGACGGCCGTCGAGACGGCGGCGATCAGGACGGACAGGACCGCCCGGCGGCGCCGGTACGCCATCCGCTCGCGTTCGACCGCGCTCGGCTGCCACGGCACACGTGCCGTGGCAGCCGGGGGTGTCAGACGCTCGGTCACGACAGTTCGGGCGCGCCCGCGGACTGTGCGAGCCAGGTCTGCTGCAGCTTGGTCAGGGTGCCGTCGGTACGCAGGGCGTCGACGGCCTGGCTGACGCAGGAGGTCAGCGCGGAACCCTTGTCCAGCACCAGGCCGAACTGCTCGACCTGCCCGGTCGTCGCGGGCAGCTGGCCGACGATGAGCGAGTTCTCGATCTCCGCGCCGGTCATGTAGAACGCCGTCGGCAGGTCCACGACCAGGCCGTCGATCTGGCCGTTCTGCAACGCCTTCTTCGCGTCGTCGTTGTTGTTGAACACCGACGGCTGAGCGCTCGGCTTGATCACCCCGGTGATCGCGGTGTAGCTGCTCGTGCCGACCTGCGCGCCCAGCTTGGCGGACTTGAGGTCGGCGATCGACTTCGCGCCGGCGATCTTCGACGACTTCAGCGCGATGACGGTCTGGCGGACGTCGTAGTAGGGCGAGGAGAAGTCCACCGCCTTCTTCCGGTCCTCGGTGATCGAGAACTCGTTGATGTCGAAGTCGTACGGCTTGGCGCCGGGCGCGATGGCGTTGTTGAAGGTCACCCGGGTCCAGACGACGTCGCCGGCGGCGTAGCCCAGCTTTCCGGCCACGGCGTACGCCACGGCGCCCTCGAAGCCCTTCTGGTTGTCCGGCTTGTTGTCCACGAACCACGGCTCGTAGACCGGCTCGTCGGTGCCGATGGTCAGCTTCCCGGCGGTGAGCGTCTTGAGGGAGTCCTTGGTGCAGGCCGCGCCGGAGGCGGAGGCGGAAGCCGACGACGACGGCGTCTCGTCGGCGGGGGCGCACGCGGTGAGCGCGGCGGCAGACAGAAGGGTGACGGCCAGTACGGCCGGAGGGAGTCGGCGGAACATGGATCGCAGCATAGAGAACCCGCCGAAGATCGCCGGTGAACAGGGTGTGACCGTTCCGGCAGCCGGACACGGCACGGTGAGGCAGCCCACACCGGCGCGCTGGCTATGCTCGGCGACGTGGGTGAGCTGCGTGAGGTTTGGGCGGCGCCGAAGCTGCTGCGGGGCACCGCCCTGGCCAGCCTCGCGGCGAACGTCGGCATCGTCGTCACCGGCGGCGCCGTTCGCCTGACCGGATCCGGGCTCGGCTGCCCGACCTGGCCCAAGTGCACCGGCGAGTCCCTGGTCGCCACCCGCGAGATGGGCATCAACGGCGCGATCGAGTTCGGCAACCGGCTGTTGACCTTCGTCGTCGCCATCCTCGCCGTCCTCGGCTTCCTCCTGGCCCGGCAGGCGGCCAAGCGAATCCGCAGGGCCGGCGGCGACGCCGATCAGGCCCGGTCGATGGTGCGCTGGTCGTTCTGGACCGCGCTGAGCATCCCGGCCCAGGCCGCGTGGGGTGGCCTGACCGTGCTGACCAACCTGAACCCCTGGATCGTGGGGCTCCACTTCATGGTCAGCATCGGCATCATCTTCGCCGCCTTCGGATTCTGGCGCAGCACCCTGGACGCCGACCCTGACCTCGCTCCCCGGCGCGAGACGGTCGCCCGGGAACTGCGTTGGCTGGTCGGCTTGATCCAGGCCGCTGCGGTGGGCGTACTCGTGATCGGCACGATGGTGACCGGCAGCGGACCGCACGCGGGCGATCAGGGCGCGGCCCGCAACGGCCTCGACCCGGCCCAGATCTCGCAGGTCCACGCGGACCTGGTGTTCCTGTTGTTCGGCCTGAGCGCCGCGGCCTGGCTGGCCCTGCGGGCGGTACGCGCGACGGACGCCGCGGCCGCGACCCTGGTGCTGCTGGCCGTGCTGGCCGGGCAGGGCGTCATCGGCTTCGTCCAGTACTTCACGCATCTGCAGCCGGTGCTCGTCGGCGTGCACATGTTCGGCGCGAGTCTGGTCTGGATCGCCGCGCTGCGTGTGTGGTGGGCGGTCCGCCCGGCCCGGCCCGTGCCGCTGGTCCGTCAGTCAGCCGGTCGGTCACTGGAAGATAACTTGACGGTTGCAAACCCGGCCGGTGCGCGAGAAAGGTCGTGACCGCGAGCACCGGGCGGTGCATGATGTGCGGCGTGTCCCCCTCTCTGCGCCGGCGTGCCGTGATCGACCCCGCGGCGCTGGCTGGCGCGGTCGAAACGGCGTTCAGCGCCGACGCGGAACTCGACTACTGGGGCGCCATCCGGTACGCCGAGGCCGCCGGGCGGGTCGTCGAGGCGATCGCCGCCCTCGTCCGGCAAGGTGAAGCGGCCCAGGCCGCGCCCCTGTTCGAGCGCGCGGCCGAGCTGCTCGCGATCGTCCAGGAGAAGGCCGACGACACGGCCGGCTGCCTGGAGGATCTGCAGCGGCGCCTGCGCGACGGCCTCGACGAGGCGCGCGCCTTCGGCGACTCCCCCGCCTGACTCGCTACCTGCGTGACCTTGCTTGCGTGATCATTGCGCCGGCCACGTCGTTTCAAGCGGCGATTCGTCCGTTGAAACAGCCTGCCTGACGCAATGATCACGCGTCACGCGTCACGCGTCAGCGGAGGCGGGCGACGATCGCGTCGGCGAACCGCTCCGCGGCACCGTCCGCGTACGCGAGGAA
>JABFYB010000126.1 GCA_013361475.1 Hamadaea sp. | reverse complement strand
GATCAAGGTCCGCGCGGCGTCCAGCAGCGGCGCGCCGTCGGCGTGGTCGGCCACCTGCACGAGGCGGTTGCGCAGGTCGGCCCAGTAAGGGCTGGTGGCCAGCCAGCCGCGCGTGGTCCCCACCGCCCGGGCCACCTCCAGCATCGCGGTGGTCAGCCTTTCCGGCCCGAGGGGTACGCGATCCCGCCAGATCGGCAACGCGGACTGCACCAGGACCTGGTGCCCGTGCCACTGCCCGGTGTGGAGTACGCGCGGGACGGCGACCTCCTTGAGGTCGATGTGCGACAACGCCGTCAGCGCCGCCGTCTCCGCCCGCACGAGGCGGCGCGTCAACGCGCCGGTGCCCAGCTTGGCGAAGCCGAACGTACGCCCGGTCGGCGTGAGCAACTGCAGCACCGGCTTCCGGTTGGCCCGCGCCGGTCCGATGTGGATGCTGATGCTCAGCGGAGCCTGAAGGTGCTGCTCCAGGTAACTGTCGATGGAGTCCGCCCCGGGCGACGGCGCGTTGATGCGTACGCGGTCACGCAGGAGGGCGGGCCAGGCCCCGGTGCGCAGCGCCGCCACGACGGCGTCCCGTTTGAGCTTGGCGAGCCGGGTCTGGGGCTCGGCGAACCGGCGTACGGCGGCCGCGGCGACCCGCCGCGACCCCATCGGGATCAGCAGCTTCGGACGCCGGGCGTGTGGAACGACGAGATACTCCGCGACCCGGTCGGACCCTTCGCCGGTGAGCGAGCAGGGCGCCGGATACAACAGGTCGAGGACTTCGGCGAGGTACTGATGGCGTAGTTGCGCGTCGGCCACGGTCAGCTGGGCCGGAGCGGTGGTCACCGGACTCATGCGACACCCCGATCGGAAGTCGTTTTCGGGAGGGTTGCGCGCCAGAGCAGCGCGTAGGCCAGGAAGGTGAAGGCCAGCGGGGTGACCAGCGAGTTGTACCAGAACATCGCGACGAAGGTCCCCACGATCGCGGCCTGGCCCGCGATCCCGATCGGCGTGCGGTCGCGGCGGAACCGCCAGAGCCCGTAGCCGAAGAAGCCCAGGTAGCCGACGGCTCCCACGGCTCCGTGCGCGAACAGCAGTTGCCAGAGCTGGCCGTTGCCGCCGACGGTGAAGTTGCCGCAGCGTTCGCAGGCGGCGCTCTCGCCGACCGCGATGGACTGCCGGCCGCCGAGCGTGTTGCGGGTCGAACCGAACCCGACCAGGGGCGACTGGCGGAAACCGTCCAGCGCCCGTTCGGTCAGATACAGGCGTACGCCGTTGGACTTGCCGTTCTCGAGGCGCTTGCCGACGACGTCGCCGAGCGGCGTCACCGCCAGTACGCCGGCCAACGCGGCGGCGGCGGCCGCCCCGGCCAGAAGCATGCCCAGGCGGCCCGACTGCGCCTGGCGTACCGCCACGTAGGCGACGGTGACCCCGAGGCCGATCCAGAGGCCCCGATTGAGCGAGTGGACGACCGGAACGGCCGCGACCACCAGGAGTGCGAAGGCCGCGACCTTGACCCGGCGGGTGAGGGTGGCGCGGACCGCGACGGCGAACCAGACGACGAGCAGGCAGAAGTTGTTGCCCCAGGTGTTGGTGTAGCCCCACGGCGCGGCCGGACGCGGCTGCGGGTCGCCGACGATGTCCATGATCTGCGCGGCGTAAGGGTGGACCAGCGACTTGATGAAGCCCTTGCTGCGCACGCCTTGTGGCAGCAGCAGCTCGACCGGCGACGTGAAGCCGAAGTGCCCGGCGAACGTGCCCAGCAGCCCGCCCGCCACGGTGACCACGAACAACCAGGCCAGCAGCTTGACCAGGCGGGCCTGGGAGAACGTGCCGGTCGGCAGGTTCCCCGCGTAGATCAGCAGGATCGTGAGCGCGACGTACTCGATCAGGCGGAACGCGACGCCGGTGATCCGCTCGGCCGCGCCCGCCGCGACCACGCCGTCGGGGTCGGCCCCGAGCACCGCCACCCCGACGACCACCGCGCCCAGGAAAAGGAGCCAGAGCGGGAAGCCCGGCGGCAGCTTGACCGCCTCCCCACGCCGGTGCTGCTTCGCGAGCTGGACGGCCATCGGCACCGCGAGGATCGGAAAGATCAAGACGCCGAGGCCGAGCGCCCACCACACCGGATACAGCGCCAACAGCGCGACCAGCGGCCACCCCGTTCCCCGGGGCACCCGGCCGCTCGTGTTCTGCGCTGGATCAGGGATCTCGGTCGAATCTTGGGGCAAGATTCGACCTGGATCCCTGATCCAGCGCCTACGATCCGGGGCGGCGACGGTCACGCCACGCTCCGCTCGGCGGCGGCGGCGGGGGCGGGGGCGGTGGCGGGTGCGGCGGCGTCGAGCTCGGCGAGCTTGGCGTCGTCGAGGCGCTGGAAGTGCTGGGTGTCCTCGACCAGGGCGGCGGACGGCGGCGTCGCGGGGGCCGGAGCCGGCGTCGGCACGAAGGGCTTGAGCCGCGGCACGACTACCGAACCGAGCAGGACGGTGCCGACCCGGCGCAGCTGCTCGGCGGCGTCGGCGACCTGCGGGTAGCGCGTACGCCGGAGTTCGATCGCGACGATGGCCGCGTCGGCGACTCCGGCCAGGCTCTGGGCGTCCGCACTGGCCTCCGTCGAGGGGGCCTCGATGATCAGATAGTCACACTGCGTACGCAGGTGGGCGAGGATGTCCCGCAGCGCCTGGGACTGCAACAGGCCGGCCGCGCTGGCGGTCGCGCCGGTGGCGAGCACCCGCAGATGGGGCGTACGCGGAGCGCGCTGCAGCGCGGTGGACAGCGCGACCCGGCCGCAGATGACGTCGGAGAGCCCGGGGGTCGGCTGCACCCCCACCATCCCCGCCAGCGGGGCGACCCCGACCAGCAGGTCCGGCTGGTGCGCGCCGACGAGCACGACTTCGCTGCCCGTACGCGCGAGTGCGGTCGCGAGGTTGGCCGCGACCAGGGTGGCCGACGGCCCCCGGCTGGCGCCGGTCACGACGACGGCCCGGCCGCGGGTGTCGTCGGTGGGCGGGACGACGGCGGCGATCGCGGCCACGACCTCGTTCCGCAGCCGGTTGAAGATCCGGCCGCCGCTGCCGTACGGGGGGAAGACGTCGTCCAGCCGGGGCTTGGCCCGTCCGGTCACCTCGGCGAGCACTGGAACGTCGGCTCGGCGCCAGACGTCACCCGCTCGGCGTACGCGCCGGTCGAGGCGGTGCCGCAGGGCCGCGGCCAGCAATCCGAGCAGGGCTCCGAGCACCGCGCCACCGGCCAGGTTGATCTTCAGATCCGGCTTGCGCGGACGGTTCGGCAGCCCGGCGTCGCTGATGATCCGGCCCGCGCTCACCGCTGTCGTCGACAGCCCGTTGAGCTTGCCGTTCAGCTGGTTGATCTGGGTCTGCAGGGTGGTCCGCTGGCTGTCGAGGGTCGGCCGGTTCGGGGCGTCGCCGGACAGCTTGCCCAGCTTGGTGATCACCTGGCCGAGCTGCGCCGACAGCTGTTTGAGCTTGGCGTTGAGCGCCTTGATCTGGGTGTCCAGGTCGTAGTGCGCGTTCTCCTCCCGGCTGCGCAGGTACGCCTCCGCGAAGGCGTGCGAGCCCGCCTGGGCCAGTTCAGGCGTACGCGCGGCGTACTTGATCTGCAGGACGGTGGTGTTCGCCGGAACCTCCACCGACACCCCACGGGCCAGCTCCCGGGGATCCGCCTTCGTCCGCAGCAGCTCGGCGGCGGTGGCGGCGACCTGCGTCGAGCGCACCAGCTGCGCCTCGGTGTCGAGGTTGATCTCGCCCTTGGTCCGGCCCCCGGCGGCGTTCGCGTCGCCACCCGACGGCTGGACCAGGACCGACGTGCTGGAGACGTACTCGCGCGGCAGCGTACGGGTGACGGCGGCGGCGCCCGCCACGCCGACGGCGGTCAGCAGCAGGACGACCCACCAGTGCCGACGGACCAGCCCGAGGTAGTCGGAGAGGTCCATCGACCCGGGATGAGCGGCGTCCATGGGCGGGCCTTTCGCGTGCGGATGACGGCGTGCGAGGTCGACGGGGCGGGGGAGAAGGAGGAGGCCCCTGAGAGGTAAACGGCACGGGCGGGCTGACGTAACTCCGGAAAACAGGCTGTATGTCCGGATTTGCTGGGCGTGTCGCTGCACGATTTCCGCGAAGGGCCGACTTTTCTGGACGTTTACCCCTTTAGGCCCCTGTGTGCCGCGAATAGGATCAAAGCCAGCAATCAGTGCGTTTCTCTCGACTGGCGGAGGGAGGCACCGCGATGGGCAGATCCGGTCACGGAAAGCAGTCCGCGCGGGTGGCGCTGCTGGCTGCCGCCGCGGTGACGGCGGCGGCCGCGATCGGCGTCGTCGGGGGCCGAGTGTCGGACCGGCCCCGCATCGTGCCGGTCGCGGAGGATGTCTCAGTCCGCGACTTCGCGCCGGTCTCGCTCGACACCCCGCAACCCGAAAGTGTGGACCTGCTGGCGGCGGGCGGCTGGGACGGCGGGGCCGCCGTCACCTACCTCAAGTTCCGCGTCGACCTGCCGTCCGGAGCGCCGCCCGCGCACGCCGAACTCTGGCTGGCCCGGCACAGCGGACGCCTGCCGGGAGTCGTCGAACTCAGCGTCGTGCCGTGGGCGGACTGGCAGGCGAGCCGGCTCGACGCCCGGTCCGCGCCTCGGCTCGGCAAGGTGGTCGGCTCCGTGTTCCTGACGGGGTTCGAGGCCGCGGTCCACTTCGACGTCACGAGCGTCCTCCGCTCCTCCGGCGAGTACGCGTTCGCGGTGACCGCCCCGACGAGCGACGCGATCGGCCTGTTCGACGCCCAGGAGAGCCGGGCGAACCGGCCGCCGACGCTGACCCTGCAATGGAGCACGGGACCACGTCCGTCGGCGAGCCCGCTGAAACGGCTGCCCGGCTCACTGATCGTCGCGCCGCCGAGCACCGCCCTGCGCTACCTGCAACTGCCGGGCTGGTTGCCGGCGGAGGCCGCGCCCTACTGGCAGCCGTCCACCGGCGACGGTGCGTACGCCACCGCGAGCGCGACCGAGGAGCCGTCGCCGCCTCCGCCGCCCTCGCCGACTCCGGGTGAGCCGGCGGTCTCCCCGATTCCGGCGGCCAGCCCGTCCGAAAGTCCAGCTCCCAGTCTGTCCGACAGCCCGTCGGGCGCACCGTCGGACAGCCCGTCGGCGTCGCCGGTGGAACCGTCGCCTTCGGACTCGCCGTCGCCGTCCGACGCGCCGCCGCCCTCGGTGTCGCCGACGGTGACCGGTTCGCCGTCGGACTCGGCCAGTCCGTCGGTCTCGCCGAGCCCTTCGGTGTCCCCCAGCCCGTCAGTGTCGCCTAGCCCGTCGGATTCGCTGAGCCCGTCCCCGAGTGCGTCGGCGACCCCGAGCCGGCCGGGGTCACCGAGCCCGAGCGGCAGTACGCCGTCCGAACCCGACTGCCGCCTCGGTGCGCTGGGCGTACCGGACTGTGGGGTGCTCTGGGGAGTGGCGCCGGGGGCACACACCTCGGTCAGCCGGGCCACCGCCCTGCGTACCTTCGAGAACCTCACCCAGCGGCCGCAGGCGGTCTATCACGCGTACCACCGGGGGGACCAGATGTTCCCCACGGCCGAGGAGATCAGCCTGGCCCGAGATCCGCGCAGCCCGCGGATGCTGATGCTGAACTGGAAGCCGGTGAAGGCGACCTGGCGCGAGATCGCGAACGGCGACCCCTGGGCCGACGACTACCTGGACCGGTTGGCCGCCCACATCAAGACGGCCTACCCGGAGCCCTTCTTCTTCACCATGCACCACGAGCCCGAGGACGACGTACGCACGAATCCGCTGCTCGGGATGACCGCACGAGACTATGCGGCGGCGTTCCGATACGTCGTGCAGCGACTGCGGGCCGAAGGCGTGACGAACCTGATCTCGGTCGTCTGCTACATGGCCTATATCCCGTGGAACACCAAGTCCTGGTTCCCGGATCTCTATCCGGGCGACGACGTCGTGGACTGGGTCGCCTGGGACGCGTACGCCTACAGCGATCCCGGGTACGGCTACGGCGACTTCGCCGAGATGATGAACCGGCGGTCGAGCACCCACCCGGACTGGCCCGGCTTCTACTCCTGGGCGGCCAAGCGGTTCCCGAACAAGCCGCTGATGGTGGCCGAGTGGGGGCTCTGGTACTCGCCGGTCAATCGCGGGCACCCGGCCGACTTCTTCCGCAGCGTCGGGCGGCAGATCGACCTGTTCCCCCGGGTCAAGGCGCTGATCTACTTCGAGACGCCGAGCAACCAGGTCGGGCGGGACTCCCGAGTGCACGTGACCTCGGAAGGCCTGGCGGCCTACCGAGAGCTGGGTCAGCTGCCGGTCTTCCGGGTCGAGCCGCAGGTCGAGTCCCAGCAGCCGAGCCCGACGACAGTCAGGACTCCGGGAGGCTGATCCAGCCGCCGTTGACGAGATAGTCGAGAACCTCGTCGACGGCGTCCTCGACCGTGCCCTGACTGGTGTCGATGGTCAGCTCCGCGTCGGTGGGCGCCTCGTACGGGTCGTCGACGCCGGTCATGCCGCGGATCAGACCGGCCCGGGCCTTGGCGTACAGGCCCTTTCGGTCACGCTTCTCGCAGACCTCCAGCGGGGTCGCGACGTGGACGAGGATGAAGTCCGCCCCGGCGGTGCGGGCCAACGCCCGGGCGCCCGCGCGGGCCGCGGCGTACGGCGCGATCGGGCAGGCGATGGCGACCCCGCCGTGCCGGGCGACCTCGGCCGCGACGAACCCGATCCGGCGGATGTTCAGGTCCCGGTCTTCCTTGCCGAAACCGAGGCCCTTGCTCAGCTCCCGGCGTACGACGTCGCCGTCGAGCATGGTGATGCTGCGCTCGCCCTCCTCGCGGAGCACTTCGGCCACCCCGTGCGCCACAGTGGACTTCCCGGAGCCGGACAGGCCGGTGAAGAACAGGACCAGACCGCGCTGCCGACGGGGCGGCCGGGCCTTGGCCAGCTCCCGGGCGACCCCCGGCGGGGTGTGCCACTCGGGCAGCGTCTCGCCGTCGTCGAGCAGCTGGGCGATCTCGTCCGGAGTCAGCGGCAGCCGGGCGAACCGCGGGTTCACATCGTTGGCGTCCCGCCACTGTCCGTCCCGCGTGTCGTACGCGAGTGAGCGCGGCACGAGGACGCGGGGACCCCGGCCGGCGATGGTCTCGGCGGTGGACAGCAGATGGGTGACCCCGTACGCCGCGGCGACCCGAGCCCGCAGCGCGCCGTCGGCGAACTGGTCCTCACGCCGATGCAGCGGGATGGCGACCACCAACGGGTCCGGCAGGCGCTCCGCCGCCGCGAGTACGCACCGCAGCAGCGCATGCTGCTCCAGCCCGTCCGGGCCCGGCTCGGCCACCGGCACCAGCAACACGATCTGCGCGCTCAGCTGCCGGGCGGTGTGCAGCAGCTGGGCCAATTGAGGCCGGTGCAACGGGCGGTCGGCGTAGAAGCCGAGGACCCTTCCGGCCTGGAGGTGATGGCGAGCTTCGGCGGCGGACAGCCGATAGCGGTGGAACGGCAGCCCGCCGTCGCCGTACGCGCGTACCGCCCCGGCCAGGTGGCTGTGCCCCGGTCGGCGGGCGGGCCACCGCTCGGCGATGTGCAGCGCACCGATCGGCGCGCCCTCCGGGTCGGTCAGCACGACCGCCTTCGCCTCGGGGCGTACCGCCGCGTCCGGGACGACGAGCGTGATCACCGGCCACACCCCGTCCTGGGGCAGCCGCCCGTGCTGCTCGACCGCGGCGCAGTCGGACCGGCTCATGAACCCGTCCAACGGTGCGTACGCCCCGGCGAGCAGCATCTGCAGATCGGCGAGTTCGACCGGTTCGGGCGTGTGGGCGGGCGCGCCGGCCAGATCCTCATCGGTGAGGGCCCACTCGAACCGGTCCACGTCGCCTCCTGTCGTGCTCGTATCGAGATGACTAGTGTGCCAGCTCGACCGTGGCGCTGCGATCGGGCCAGCCGTTGTCAGCCGGTGTTGCGGAGACCGGCGGCGATGCCGTTGACCGTGGTGAGCAGTGCCCGCTCCAGCGTCGGATCGGTGCTCGGCGCGCGTCCGCCGCCGGGCGTGGCGGACGACCTGGTCCCGGTGTCGCGGTACTGACGCAACAGCGCCACCTGAAGGTGGTGCAACGGCTCCAGATAGGTGTCGCGGACGGCCAGCGTCCGGGCCAGCACCGGCTGGGCCTCCAGGACCTGCGTCTCGCCGGTGATCGCCAGGACCTCCTCGACGGTACGCGCGTACTCGGCCTCGATCTTGCCGAAGATGTGGTGCAGCCGCTCCGGCACCAGCGTCGCGACGTAGCTGCGCGCGATCGTCAGATCGGTCTTGGTCAGCATCATCTCCACATTGGAGAGGAAGGTCCGGAAGAAGTGCCACCGGGAATGCGCGTCGGTGAGGGTGTCGAACAGCCCGGCCTCCCGGGCGGCTCGCAGGCCGCTGCCGACGCCGTACCAGCCGGGGACGATCTGGCGCGACTGCGTCCAGCCGAACACCCACGGGATGGCCCGTAGGCCGCTGAGCCCCGCGCCGGAGTCCGGCCGCTTGGCCGGGCGGGAGCCGATGTTGAGCGCGCCCAGCAGCTCGGTCGGGGTGGCCGCCCAGAAGTACTCCGGCAGCAGCGGGTCCTCGACGAGATCCCGGTACGCCCGGAAGGCCGCGTCGGAGACGGCGTCCATCGCCGCGTCCCAGCGGGCCAGGTCTTCCTGCGGCTGCCGGGGTGCGGTGTGCAGCAGCGTCGCCTGCAACACGGCGGCCACGGTGAGCTCCAGGTTCTCCCGGGCCAACGCGGGCAGCGTGTACTTGTCCGAGATGACTTCGCCCTGCTCGGTCACCTTGATCGCGCCGTCGAGCGTCCCGTACGGCTGGGCCAGGATCGCCTCGTGGGTCGGGCCGCCCCCTCGGCCGACCGTGCCGCCCCGGCCGTGGAACAGCCGCAGGCGTACGCCGTGCCGGGCGGCCACGTCGCGCAGGTCGCGCTGCGCCCGGTGGATGCCCCACTGGCTGGTGGTGATCCCGGCCTCCTTGTTGGAGTCGGAGTAGCCGAGCATCACCTCCTGCACGTCGCCCCGGGCGCGCACCACCGCCCGGTACGCCGGCAGCCGCAGCAGTTCGTCGAGGAGCTGCCCGCCGGCCGACAGTTCGGCCGGGGTCTCCAGCAGCGGCACGAGCCCGATCCGGGCCTTGGCGTTGTGCGGATCGATCAGGCCGGCCTCGCGGGCCAGGACGGCGGCGGCGAGCACGTCGTCGACGCCCTGTGTCATCGAGATGATGTAGGACTCGATGACTTCCGGCCCGAACCGCTCCTGCGCGTCCCGGATGGTGCTGAAGACGTCGAACGTCTTGCGCGACCGGTCGCTCAGCGGAGTGTCGGCATGCGACAGCGGGCGGCGGCTCTCCAGCTCCCGCGCCAGCAACGCCGTCCGCTCCTCGCGGGACAGTGCGGCGTAGTCGGTGACCTCGCCGACGCTGGCGTAGAGCTGGGCGAGCACCGCGTGGTGAGCCTCGGCGTGTTCGCGCACGTCCATGGTGGCCAGCCGGAGTCCGAATGCGCTCACCCGGCGGATGATGCTGGCCAGGGTGCCGGTCGCGGTCAGCTGCCCGGCGTTGCGCGCCAGCGAGGCCCGGAGCAGCTCCAGATCGGCGATCAGCCCGGACGAGCCGAGGTAGTCGCGCCCGTGGACGTGCGGCGTGCCCTTGGCCAGGCGCTGCCGGGTGTTGGCGAGCTTGGCCTTGATGGCGCGCGCCTTCAGGCGGTACGGCTCCTCGGCGTTGACCCGGCGGAACCGGGCGTCCACCTCCGGCAGCGCGTCGAGATCCTGGGCGAGGCTGGCCGACAGGTCCAGCGACACCGTACGCAGCCGCCGGGACACGCTGATCTCGTTGATCAGCTCGTCCATCGCCTCCTCGGTGGCCTGGATGCCGTGCTCGTGCTGGATGATCAGCACGTCCCGGGTGACCGCCGGGGTCACGAACGGGTTGCCGTCGCGGTCGCCGCCGATCCAGGTCCCGAAGGTGAGCGGCTGACCGTTCGGCGCGCTCTCCACGCCCAGCGATCGCAGCGTCTCGGCGAGATCGTCGAGCACCTGCGGGGCGGCGTCGGCGTACAGGTCGCGCAGGTAGTAGACGGCGTTGCGGGCCTCGTCGGTCGGGTCGGGCCGGTCGAGCCGCAGCTCGTCGGTCTGCCACAGGAGGTCCAGCAGTTCGGCCAGGCGGCGGTCGGTCTTCTGGGTCACGTCGCCGCCGAAAAGCATCGCCTCGGCCGCCTCGTGGTCCAGCTCGTCGGCGATGCTGCGCAGCTTGGTCAGGATCGACCGCCGGGCCGCCTCGGTGGGGTGAGCGGTGAAGACGGGGCGTACGGCGAGCCGGCGGGCGGCCGCGGCGATCTCGGCGGTCGGCACCTTCCGCTCGGCGATCATGGCGCCGGCCCGGTCGAGCCAGCCGCCGTGCTTGGCGCGCTCCCGGCGCAGTTCCCGCGCCCGGTGCACCTGCTCGGTGACGTTGGCCAGGTGGAAGTAGGTCGAGAAGGCACGGGCGAGCTTCGTCCCGGTCGCGACGTCGAGCGCGGCCAGTTTGGCGGCGGCCGCCTCCGGATCGGAGCGGACCAGGGCGCGGACGTCCTCGACGAGGTCGAGGAGCGCCTGGCCCTCCTGGCGGGTCAGGGTCTGGCCGAGCAGGGTGCCGAGCCGTCGGATGTCAGCGCGCAGCGCTGCGTCGTCCTCATCGATCGCGTCGATCGGGTGTCGAGCTTCGCTCACCGCGGTTCCTTCCAGGGTGCTGCCGCGCTGGCGCGAGGAGATCGCTTGCCGTCCCCGCAGCGCGCGCCTGAGAAACGGACGCCGCTGTCCTGGCCCGCATGTTACCTGCCCGAGATGTCTCCGGGCGCTGTGACGCCGCTCTCGGGCCCGTCTGTCGGCCGGTGAATGTAGGCTGGTGACCGAGCGTCCACCCCCCACCCGATTCGGGCGGGGGGCTAGTCGGCGTGGCCGAAATCTGGTGGCCGAAATCTAGGGGGAAATGTCGTGAGGCTGGTCGGTCTGCTGGAGGCGGCACTCGCCGACCCCGCCCTCGCCCGCGCCGCCGAGCTGGCGCGCGGGGCCGAGGACGTCGACGTCACCGCACCGGCGGCGCTGCGGCCGTTCCTCGCCGCCGCGGCCGCCCGCGCCAAGTCGGTCCTCGCCGTCACGGCGACCAGCCGCGAGGCGGACGATCTGGCCGAGGCGCTGTCCTCGTTCCTGCCGCCGGATCAGGTCGCGGCCTATCCGAGCTGGGAGACCCTGCCGCATGAGCGGCTGTCGCCCCGGTCGGACACGGTCGGCCGCCGGCTCTCGGTGCTGCGCCGGCTGGCCCACCCGGAGCTGGAAGGCCCGCTGCGCGTCGTCGTGGCACCGGTACGCAGTCTGCTCCAGCCGCAGCTGAAGGGCCTCGGCGACCTGATGCCGGTGGAGCTGTCCCCGGGCACGAGCGCCGACTTGGAGGAGGTCGCGCATCGGCTGAGCGACCTCGCGTACGCCCGGGTAGATCTGGTGACCAAGCGGGGCGAGTTCGCCGTCCGGGGTGGTCTGCTCGACGTCTTCCCGCCGACCGAGGAGCACCCGCTGCGGGTGGAGTTCTGGGGCGACGACGTGGAGGAGATCCGTTCCTTCGCCGTCGCCGACCAGCGCACGATCGAACCGGTGGACCGGCTGGTCGCGGTGCCGTGCCGGGAACTGCTGCTGACGCCGGAGGTCCGGGGGCGCGCCGAGGCGCTGCTCGCCGAACATCCCGAGCTGGCCGAGATCCTGGAGAAGCTGGCCGAGGGCATTCCCGTGGAGGGGATGGAGTCGCTGGCCCCGGCGCTGGCCGGCGAGCACAGCATGGAGCTGCTCGTCGACTGCCTGCCCGGCGAGACCGTCGTCCTGTTGTGCGATCCCGAACGCATCCGCACCCGGGCGCACGACCTTGTGCGTACCAGTGATGAGTTCCGGCTCGCGGCGTGGGACGCGATCGCGCAGTCGGGCGCGGGCAAGGCGCCGATCGACACCGGCGACGCCGCCTTCAAGACGCTCGCCGAGGTACGCGGAGCCGCGCTGAGCCGCGGCCAGTCGTGGTGGTCGATCGCGCCGTTCGGGCTGGACTCGGGCGAGCCGGCCCGGGACGAGACCCCGTGGCTCGACGTGCCCGAGACGGTGTCGGTCAGCGACGACACCACGACGCTGCTGACGCTGGGCGGGCAGGCCGCGCCGCTGTATCACGGCGACACCGCCCGGCTGCTCGACGACCTGACCGGCTGGCTGCGCGACGGTTGGCGGGTGGCGCTGGTCTTCGAGGGCCACGGTCCGGCTCAGCGCGCCGCCGAGGTGCTGCGCGACGCGGGAGTCGGCGCACATCTCTCCGACGCGGCCGGCCTCGCCGCCGGCGAACTGCTCATCACCACCGGCCCGCTGACGAGTGGCCTGATCGACGAGACGGCTCAGCTGGCGATCGTCACCGGGACCGACATCTCCGGCGGCCGGGGAGCGTCCACGAAGGACATGCGCAAGATGCCGTCCCGGCGGCGCAACACGATCGATCCGCTGGAGCTGCGGGCGGGCGACTACGTCGTGCACGAGCAGCACGGCATCGGCCGCTACGTCGAGCTGGTGCAGCGGCAGGTCAACGGGGCGGAGCGGGAATACCTGGTCATCGAGTACGCCCCGGCCAAGCGAGGTCAGCCGGGCGACCGGCTCTTCGTTCCGACCGACGCCCTCGACCAGCTGTCGCGCTATGTCGGCGGGGAACAGCCGACGCTGCACAAGATGGGCGGCTCGGACTGGCAGAAGGCCAAGGCCCGGGCGCGTAAGGCGGTCCGGGAGATCGCCGCCCAGCTCATTCAGCTGTACGCGGCGCGGCAGAGCGCCAAGGGACACGCGTTCGGCCTCGACACCCCGTGGCAGCGGGAGCTGGAGGACGCCTTCCCCTACACCGAGACGCCGGACCAGCTCGCCGCGATCGAGGAGGTCAAGGGCGACATGGAGAAGCCGGTGCCGATGGACCGGCTGATCTGCGGCGACGTCGGCTACGGCAAGACCGAGATCGCCGTACGCGCGGCGTTCAAGGCGGTGCAGGACGGCAAGCAGGTCGCCGTCCTCGTCCCGACGACGCTGCTCGCCCAGCAGCACTTCAACACCTTCTCCGAGCGGATGGCCCAGTTCCCGGTGCAGATCCGGCAGCTGTCGCGGTTCCAGACCCCGTCGGAGTCCACCCGCACCATCGAGATGGCGTCGGAGGGCAGCGCCGACATCGTCATCGGCACCCACCGGCTGCTGCAGCAGGCCACCCGGTTCAAGCAGCTCGGCCTCGTCGTGGTGGACGAGGAGCAGCGGTTCGGGGTGGAGCACAAGGAACACCTCAAGTCGCTTAGGACCAATGTGGACGTTCTGACCATGTCGGCCACGCCGATTCCGCGTACGCTCGAAATGGCGATCACCGGAATCCGGGAGATGTCCACCATCGCCACCCCGCCGGAGGAGCGTCATCCCGTCCTGACCTATGTCGGGGCGTACGACGACAAGCAGGTCGCCGCCGCGATCCACCGGGAGCTGCTCCGCGACGGTCAGGTCTTCTACCTGCACAATCGGGTCGAGTCGATCGACAAGGCGGCCCGGCGACTCCGGGAACTCGTGCCCGACGCCCGCGTCGTCACCGCACACGGTCAGATGGGCGAGGAAGCCCTCGAAAAGGTGATGATCGGCTTCTGGGAGAAGGAGTACGACGTCCTCGTCGCCACGACGATCATCGAATCCGGCATCGACATCCCCAACGCCAACACCCTGATCCTCGAACGGGCCGACCTGCTCGGGCTGGCCCAGTTGCACCAGATCCGGGGTCGCGTGGGCCGCGGCCGGGAGCGGGCGTACGCGTACTTCCTGTATCCGCCGGAGAAGCCGCTGACCGAGCACGCCCACGAGCGACTGGCGACCATCGCCCAGCACACCGAGCTGGGCGCGGGCATGTACGTCGCGATGAAGGACTTGGAGATCCGGGGCGCGGGCAACCTCCTCGGCGGCGAACAGTCCGGCCACATCGAGGGCGTCGGCTTCGACCTCTACGTCCGCATGGTCGGCGACGCGGTCAAGGCGTTCAAGGGCGACGTCGGCGGCGAGGAGGGCGAGGAGGCGCCCGAGGTCAAGGTGGACCTTCCCGTCGACGCCCACCTGCCGGTCGACTACATCGAGGTGGAACGGCTACGCCTGGAGATGTACCGCAAGATCGCCAACGCCCGGTCCGGCGAGGAACTCGACGCGGTCGTCGACGAACTCACCGACCGTTACGGCGAACCGCCGGCCCCGGTCGTCAACCTCATCGCAGTGGCCCGCTTCCGGGCGCTGGCCCGGGCGTACGGGCTCACCGAGGTGTCGGTCCAAGGCAAGCACCTGCGGTTCTCGCCGCTGGACCTGCCGGACAGCAAGCAGCTGCGGCTCAAGCGTTACCACCCGGACGCCGTCTACAAGCCGGCCACCTCGCAGGTCAGCGTGCCGCGACCGGCCACTCGCCGGATCGGCGGGGAGCCGCTGCGCGACCAGGCGCTGCTGGAGTGGTGCGCTCAGGCGTTGTCCGACGTCCTCGGGCCACCTGCGCCGTGAGCGATGATCACGCTTCTTCGGTGACCCGCCGGAGTGCCTCACGCAGGGCGTCGGCGGCGTCCTCGTCCCGCGACGACCTCGCCAGCGTCACCAGCGCCGAGGCGAGCGACGTCGTCGGCCGGGGCGGGTAGGCGGCTTTCTCGGCGGCCTTGACCGCGTTCCAGTTGGTCACGATCTCGTCGAGGTCGTCGGTCTCCCGACCGGGCTCGAAGACGTGCGGGTTCCGGCGGATCATCTTCTCGACGAATTCCCCGGCCACGTCGTCGATGGTCCAGCGCTCGTCCTCGGCGAGTTCCTCCGCGATCCGCGCGTGCAGGAGGACCTGCAACAGGACGTCGCCGATCTCCCCGCGCAGCGCGTCGAGGTCGTCGGCCAAGATCGCGTCGTACGCCTCGTACGCCTCCTCCAGCAGGTAGCGCGCGAGGGACTGGTGGGTCTGCGAGCGTTTCCAGGCGTCATCGGCGCGGAGCCGGTCCATGACGGCGACCGCGTCGAGGAGCCGGGCGCCCGGCGGATCCCAGGAGCCGTAGAGCAGCTCCATCTCGGCCAGCTCCGGCGTGCTCGCCAGTTTGAGGCCGAGTTCCCGGGCCAGCCGTTGGTCGCCGTCCGGCGCGGCGAGCCACACGACGGTGCCGTCGCCGGCCGCCGACAGCAATGCCGCCGCGGTCGGCGACGACAAGATCGTGACGTCGGCTCCGTTCGCGCGCAGGGCGGTGGTCTGCGCGTTCTCCGCCCCGGTCAGCACCGGGTACGCGCGTACCAGGTCCCAGGCTTGGGCGGTGAGCAGTCCGGCCGGCAGTCGTGGGGACGTGACGAGCAGGACGATGCGAGCCGTCATCAGCTCTGGACGGCGCCCGTGGGCTGGGTCGCTTCGGGCGTCGGCGCGTCGACGACGCTGTTGTTGGCCGGGTCGCCGAGCTGCAGGACGACGGGCACGTTACCGGGTGCGCCGACCGAGATGCTCAGCGAGCGGTAGCGGGGGCTGACGGAGATGTCCTGCTTGGCGGTGGCGTCGGCCCACATCCGGCGCAGGGCCAGCGTCTGCACGACCTCCTGGCTGCCGCTGAGTTCCGGCTTGACCTGCTCGAAGGTCACGCCCGGCTGGATCGCGCCGACCTTGATCGCGTCGTCGTAGAACCAGCGCAGGTCCTCGTCGCTGACCTTGGTGCCGGCGTCGGGCGCGCCGTAGATGCAGCTGTGCATCTCCAGACGCAGCCGGCCGATCTCGGTGGCCTGGTCGAGCCCTTCGGTCGACAGCGCCTGCGCACCCTTCTGGGTGTCGGGCGAGAAGCCTTCGTCGGCCGCGAACTGCTTGCAGGCGTTGGCGAGCACGAAGCTCAGCACGACGCCCTCGCGGGTGATCCGGCCACCCGTGCTGTCGACCATCTCGGTCACCTGCGTCTCGGTGAGCCGGCTGTCGCCGACGTACGCCGCGGCGGTCGGCGCCGATCGGCAGCCGGCCAGGGCGAGCGCGGCCAGGGCGCCGGCCACGGCGGCAGTGGTCAGTCGGCGGTGTGTACGCACAGCGGCCTCCAGAAATCGACGGTCCGGCAGGCAGCTTACTCATGGTCGGGATCTCAGGGAGAGTTCGGGGACGCGGTGGATACCCAAGCGGCGTGTCGCACGGCAGAATTCCCTGAACGTTCGTGCCCCTTCTATCGAGACGAGTTGACCCAGTGACGATCTTGACGTTGCCGCCCACGGACTGGGCTCGCATCGCCATCTCCGGGCCGACCGAGGAGCAGCGCCCCGCCACGGTGCTGCTGGTCTACCGGTTGTGGCTGGTGGCGTTCATCCTCAAGATGCTGGGCTCCACCTGGGACATGTCGTGGCACTTCAAGTGGCTCCGCGACGACCTGGCCCCGCCGCATCTGCTCAACACCGTCGGCACGGTCCTCGCCGTCGCGCTCGTCATCTTCCAGGTGCGTACCGGTGTCGGGGTGGACAAGCGGGCGCGCAACCTGATCGTCCTCGGCACCGGAATGTTCCTCATCGCCATCCCGATCGACATCCTCAACCACCGGATCAACGGGCTGGACATCACCGCCTGGTCGCCCAGCCACGCGCTGCTCTACATCGGCACGGCTTTCATGATCCTCGGCGTGGCGCACGGCTTCGGGATCAGCACCGCGGCCGGCCGCGTACGCACGATCGGGCTGGGCCTCGCCTGGTTCTTCTTCCTGGAGAACGTGCTCTTCCCGAGCCAGCACCAGGAGTACGGCGTGCTGTCGCTGAAGGCGTACCTGGCGGGCAAGCCCTATGCCGAGCCGATCCTGCTCAAGTTCGCCGCCGACCAGCTCGGCCGTCCGGTCGACACGATCGCGATCACGAACTTCTCGCTGCCGGTCGGTTCCTGGGTCTACCCGGTGTGGCTCGTCGGGGCGGCGATGCTGACCCTGGTCGCGGCGCGGATCTTCGTCGGCGCGCGCTGGACGGCCACCGTTCTGGCGGCGGCGTACGTCGCGTACCGGTGTGTCGTCTGGGGCATCCTCTACGGCACCGGCTTCCCGCCCTCGGCCGTCCCGTTCGCGCTGCTCGCCGGGGCGATCGTGGTCGACCTCGCGTTCCTGCTCGGCACCGTGAGCGGCGCTGAGCGTACGCTCCCCGGCCGGGTCGGTGTGGCCTTCCTCGGCGCGACGCTGACCGCGGCGGCGCTCGGCGCGGCGCTGTACATCCAGGCCGAGCTGGTCGCCCCGCCCGTCCGGTACGCGGTCCTGCCGCTCGCCGCGCTCGCGCTCGCGGCCGGGTGGACGGCGTTGACCGTCCGCCGCGACCCCGCAGTCGCGAGCAGCCCGCAAAGGTAGCCACGGAGGCAGCCACCAGATCACGGTTATACATGTCAACTCCGCTCGGCGAAGCATGCATAACCGTGATCTGCGCCTAAAGGTGGGGTCGCGGGGCCTAACGGTAGGGTCGGGGGATGGAGTTCGCGCCGCTGGCCGAGAAGATCGTCGACGCCGTCCTGGAGTCGGACCCCGTCGCGGCGAGCTACGCCGGCGACCACCGATTCGACCATCGCCTTCCCGATCTGAGCACCGAGGGCGTCGCGGCCGACGTGGCGATGCTGCGCGAGGCCGCGCATGCGTTGTCCCAGGTGGACGCGGACACGCTGGACCCGGCTGACCAGGTCGACCACGAGATCCTGTCCAGCATCGTGGACCGGCAGATCTTCGAGCGGTCCGACGTGCGGGAACACGAGTGGAACCCGCTCGTGCACAACCCGGGCGCCCTGCTGCACGCGCTGATGTCGCGTCCGTTCGCGCCGGTCGAGGAGCGCCTGGAGTCGCTGGCTCTCCGGCTGGCCTTCGTCCCGGACGCGCTGGCCACCGCGCGTACCTTGCTCGACGGCTGCCCGCAGATCCATCTGGAGACCGCGGTCGGCCAGTTCCAGGGCTCCGCCGACCTCATCCGGGACTCCCTGCCGCCGATGATCGCGCAGGTCCCGGCGATGGAGTCGGTGGTCGGCCCGGTCGCCGAGGCCGCGGTCCGCGCGCTGGAGGAGTTCTCCGGGTGGCTGGGCCGCCAGCGTCCGGTGCGCGATCCGCGCCTCGGCCGCAAACTGTTCGAGGCCCGCCTCTGGCACACCCTCGACACCCAGTTGTCCGCGGCCGAGATCCTGGACCGCGCGGAGGCCAACCTCGAGCGGGTCACGGCGGAGATCCGCGAGGCGGCCGCCCAGGTCGCGGGTGGTCCCGCTACAGATCAAGGGGTACGCGCAGCGCTGCGGTCGTTGTCCGAGCAGCGGCCGGCGAACGACACGATCGTGGAGTTGGCCCGGGTGACGATGGACGAGACGACCGAGTTCGTCCGGTCGAACGACCTCGTCTCCCTGGTCGACGACCCGTGCGTCCTGGAGGAGATGCCCGAGTTCGCCCGGGGCGTGGCGGTGGCCTACTGCGACTCGCCAGGGCCACTGGAGACGGCGGATGTGCCGACCTTCTACTGCATCGCGCCGACCCCGCGGGACTGGTCGCCCGAGCTGGTCGACTCGTTCTACCGCGAATACAACGACCACATGGTCCGCAACCTGACCGTGCACGAGGCGATGCCCGGGCACTATCTCCAGTTGGCGCACGCCCGCCGCTACCGGGGGTCCACCCGCGTACGCGCGCTGGGCTCGTCCGGCCCGTTCGTCGAGGGCTGGGCCGTGTACGCCGAGGAGATCATGGCCGACCACGGTTTCGGCGGTCTGCCCGTACGCCTCCAGCAGCTCAAGATGCAGTTGCGGATGACGATCAACGCGATCCTGGATCAGCTCGTGCACTGCGAAGGGCTGGCCGAGGCGGACGCGATGGCCTTGATGACCGAGCGCGGCTTCCAGGAGGAGGGGGAGGCGGCCGGGAAGTGGCGGCGGGCTCTGCTGACCTCCACGCAGCTGTCGACCTACTTCGTGGGCTGGTCGGAGGTGTCGGCGATCGGTCGCGCCCGACCGGCGGGCACTCCGGCCCGGGAGTGGCACGACGCCATGCTCGCCCACGGCTCGCCGTCGCCGCGCCACCTGCGGACGCTGCTCGGGCTGTGAGCCGAGCGGGGCTCAGAGCGCCGAGATCGTCGGCTGAGGCTCGGTCGTCGCGAACGAGTCCTCGGCCGCGTTCGGCGTGTACTGCGTCAGCGCGAACTCGATCGGCGTGCCGTCGACCGTCCCGGTGAAGCTGCCGAGGACGTTGTCGGTGGTCACGCAGACCTCGAAGTCGTAGATCTTGCCGTCCTTGTTGCCGCTGACCTCGACGCAGCTGGACGGCCGCCCCGCGATGGTGGTGTCGCGCTGCTCGATGTCGCTCCGCAGGTCGAGGGCCGCCGCCGTGAGGAGCGCGCTGACCTTCTGCGTCGGCAGGAGACCGTGTTTGAGCAGCTCCGAGGTGTCGGCCTGGGGAGTGGCCGAGGCCGGCGCGGCGGTCATCGTGCAGACGGCCGGTTCGCCGGAGCATCGAGTGGTGGCCTGCGGCGTCAAGATCATCGCGCCGCCCGTCCACCGGTACGCCGTCCGCCGGGGCTCCTTGGACTGTGTCACGGTCGCGATCGCCCCACCGGCGAGCTGGTAGCGCGCTGTGTAGTCGGCGGCGGGCGGCTGGTTCAGCCGGGCGGCCAGATCATTGACCAGGTCAGTGCGGTCGATCGGCGGCGTGGTGCCGCCGCAGCCGGTCAAGGCCAGCAGACCGGCCACGATCGGGCCGGCCAGGATGAGCAGAGTGGCGTGCCGCCGTAACCGGCGCTCCCCGGGTCGCACGCTACTCACCCTCGCTCATGAGATCGATTCACCGCAACGTGGATGTCCGATTCCCGAAACTATGCGCAGAATCTCCGTTCAGCTGATGTACCTCCGGCCGATCGGCGTCCGCCTCACGGCTCCGCGATAGGCTGCGGGTGATTTCGCACCGCAGAGTCGCGGCGCCCAGCGCAGACATCACGAGGAGCAACACTGTGGCCACCATCGAGGGATTCGTCGCACGGGAGATTCTGGACTCGCGGGGCAACCCGACCGTCGAGGTGGAGATCGGCCTCGACGACGGCACCATCGAGCGCGCCGCCGTTCCGTCCGGCGCGTCCACCGGGGCGTTCGAGGCGATCGAGCTGCGGGACGGCGACAAGGGCCGCTATGGCGGCAAGGGCGTGCAGAAGGCCGTCGCCAACATCACCGACAAGATCGTCGACGAGCTGATCGGCTACGAGGCGAGCGAGCAGCGCCTGATCGACGCCAAGATGCTGGAGCTCGACGGCACGCCGGACAAGTCGAACCTCGGCGCCAACGCGATGCTGGGCGTGTCGCTGGCGGTCGCCAAGGCCGCCGCGAAGAGCGCCGAGCTGTCGCTGTTCCGCTACGTCGGCGGCCCGAACGCGCACCTGCTGCCGGTGCCGATGATGAACATCCTCAACGGCGGAGCGCACGCGGACTCCAATGTGGATGTCCAGGAGTTCATGATCGCCCCGATCGGCGCGCCCACCTTCGCCGAGGCGCTGCGCTCCGGGGCCGAGGTCTACCACGCCCTCAAGTCGGTCCTGAAGAAGAAGGGCCTGTCGACCGGCCTGGGCGACGAGGGCGGCTTCGCCCCCGACCTGCCGTCCAACGCCGCCGCCCTGGACCTGATCGGCGAGGCCGTCGCCGCCGCCGGGTACGCCCTGGGCAAGGACATCGTGCTCGCCATGGACGTCGCCGCCACCGAGTTCTACGAAGCTGCCGGAACCGCCTCCGGCGGTAGCGACGGGCGATACATGTTCGAGGGTGCGCCCAAGTCGACCGACGAGATGATCGCCTACTACGCGAAGCTGGTCGAGTCCTACCCGATCGTGTCGATCGAGGACCCGCTGGCCGAGGACGACTGGGCGGGCTGGTCGTCGATCACCGCGCAGCTCGGCTCGAAGCTGCAGATCGTCGGCGACGACCTGTTCGTGACCAACCCGCAGCGCATCGCCCGCGGCATCGCCGAGGGCGCGGCCAACGCCGTCCTCGTCAAGGTCAACCAGATCGGCACCCTGACCGAGACGCTGGACGCGGTCGAGCTGGCCCACCGCAACGGCTACCGCTGCATGATGAGCCACCGTTCCGGCGAGACCGAGGACACCACGATCGCCGACCTCGCCGTCGCGACCGGGTGTGGCCAGATCAAGACCGGTGCCCCGGCGCGGTCCGACCGGGTCGCGAAGTACAACCAGCTGCTGCGTATCGAGGAGGAGCTGGACGACGCCGCGCGGTACGCCGGTGCCGCCGCGTTCCCGCGGTACAAGGGCTGACTCACCGGAAAGATAAGACCGCCGGTGGAGAGATCGATCCGGCTAAGGTGAACGCATGACGCAGCGCCGGACGCCGAGTGGGCAGGGTCCCGCACGGCGCTCCGGCGCGCGTACGACCCGCGACGGCCGGTCGGCGGCCCGTCCGGCCACCGCCCGCCGCACGGTTTCGGCCGGAGCGGCGGCGCGGACGACGGCCAAGGGCCAGCGGCGGTTGACCGGCCGCGCCGTGATCCTGCTCGTCGTGCTGATCGCGCTCGCTCTGGCGTACGTGTATCCGTTGCGGGTCTACTTCGGCCAGCAGGACGAGATCTCGGCGATCCAGGCCGACCAGGCCCGGCAGCGGGCGCACATCGCCGAGCTGGAGCAGACCCGGCAGAAGTGGGACGACCCGGAATACGTGCGGATCCAGGCCCGGCGGCGGCTGTTCTACGTCCGTCCCGGTGAGGTTCCGCTGGTGCCGATCTGGGCGCCGGAGTGGGCCGCTCGCGAGGCCGGTGTGCAGCCCGAGCCCGCCGAGAACTCCGACCGCCCTTGGTACGAGACTCTGTGGGGCAGCGTCGGCGCCGCCGGATCGGAACAGAATTGATGGGGGACTAGATGGACCGGGACCTCGTCCCGCCGCCGGTGCGTACGCCGGCCACCGCCGAGGATCTGGACGTCGTCGGCCGTCAGCTCGGCCGCCCACCCCGCGGTACGCGAGCCGTCGCGCACCGCTGCCCGTGCGGCAATCCCGACGTCGTGGAGACGACGCCCCGCCTCGACGATGGCACGCCGTTCCCCACGCTCTACTACTTGACCTGCCCACGGGCGGTCGCGGCGTGCAGCCGGCTGGAGTCCGAAGGGCTCATGAAGGATCAGCAGGCGCGGCTGGCGATCGATCCGGAGCTCGCGGCGGCGTACCAGCGGGCGCACGAGGACTACCTGGCCAAGCGCGAGGCGATCATGCACGTCGAGGAGATCGCCGGAGTCTCCGCGGGCGGCATGCCGAGCCGGGTGAAGTGCCTGCATGTGCAGCTCGGGCACGCCCTGGCCGCCGGGCCCGGGGTGAACCCGATGGGCGACGAGGTGATCGAGACGATCGAACCGTGGTGGAGCGGCGGCCCCTGTGTCTGAGGCGATCGTCCGGCGCGCCCGGACCGGCGACGTGCGCGGCATCCGCCGCCTCGTCGACGTCTACTCGCCGCAGCGGCGGCTGCTCAGCAAGGCGACGGTGACCCTCTACGAGGACGTCCAGGAGTTCTGGGTCGCCGAGCTGGACGGCGAGGTCGTCGGGTGCGGGGCGATCCACGTGATGTGGGAGGACCTCGCCGAGGTACGCACGGTCGCGGTCGACCCGGCCGTCCGCGGGCGCAAGATCGGCCACGCCATCGTCAGCGCCCTCCTGGATCAGGCCCGGGAGCTGGGCGTACGCCGAGTCTTCGCGCTCACCTTCGAGACCGACTTCTTCCGCTCGTTCGGCTTCGTCGAGATCGACGGCGCCCCTGTTCCGTCCGCCGTCTACGAGCAGCTGCTGCGGTCGTACGACGAGGGCGTGGCCGAGTTCCTCGCGTTGGAACGGGTCAAGCCCAACACTCTCGGCAACACCCGCATGCTGCTCGTGCTCTAAGGGGGCCTGATGACCAGGGTGGCCGCGATCGACTGTGGCACCAACTCGATCCGTCTGCTGATCGCCGACTTCGACGGCGACCGCGCGACCGACGTCAGCCGCCGCATGGAGATCGTCCGGCTCGGCCAAGGCGTGGACGCCACCGGACGGCTCGCTCCCGAGGCGATCGAACGGACCCGGGTGGCGCTCTCGGCGTACAAGTCGGAAATCGACGCAGCGGGTGCCACCGCGGTTCGCATGGTCGCGACCAGCGCGAGCCGGGACGCCGCGAACGCCGCGGATTTCCACGACATGGTGCTGGCGACGCTGGGCCACGAGCCGGAGGTGATCAGCGGCGAGGAGGAGGCGCGGCTGTCCTTCGCCGGCGCGGTCCGCGGACTGGACGCCGAGCCGCCGTTCCTGGTCGTCGACATCGGTGGGGGCTCGACGGAGTTCGTGCTGGGCGACGCCGCCGGGGTGAGCAGCGCGATCAGCGTGGACATCGGCTGCGTCCGGATGACCGAGCGGCACCTCCACAACGACCCGCCGGACCTGGACGAGCTGGAAGCGGCCACCGCCGACATCGCCAAAGCCGTCGACCACGCGTTGACCGTCGTCCCCGGTACGCAGGCCCGCACGCTGGTCGGCCTGGCCGGCTCGGTGACCACGGTGACCGCGATCGCGCTGGGGCTGACGAGCTACCAGCCGGAGCGGATCCACCACGCGCGGGTGAGCCGGGAGGAGGTCGCGCTGGTGACCGCCGGTTTGGCCGAGATGACCCGCGATCAACGGGCCGGGATCGGGGTCATGCACCCCGGCCGGGTCGACGTCATCGTGGCGGGCGCGCTGATCCTCCGGACGATCATGGAGAAGACCGGCTCCGCGTTCGTGCTCGCCTCGGAGCACGACATCCTCGACGGCATCGCCCTGTCGCTGCTCCGCTAGC
>JABFYB010000260.1 GCA_013361475.1 Hamadaea sp. | reverse complement strand
GAGGCGGTGCAGGCGCAGGAGACCGCGACGGCCGAGGAGACCGTGCAGGTCCAGGAAGCCGCGAAGGTCCAGGAGACGGTGAAGATCGCGATGCCGGCCGCCGGCTCGGACCCTGACACGACGACCGTGCTGACTCTGCCGACGCCGTCGGCTCCGGAGGCGGCAGAGCCGACGGACGAGACGACGACGGTGATCAAGGCGGCCGCGACGGAAGGCTCGGTGGAGACCGAACACACCGTCGATCTCCGGAAGGCGGCGGCGAAGAAGTCCGCGCCACCGCAGGTCGCCGCCGAGGACGAGACCGCAGAGCAGGAGGCCGGCGCGGAGGCGGAGGCCACGGCCCCGGCGCCGCGCTAGTGAACGGCAGGCTCGCCCGACACTCCGCGATCGTCGGGGCGGCCTGCGGGGCGGCGCTGGTCGCCGTCTACCTCATAGCACTGTGGACACATGCTGGGCAGTCCCTGGAAGACGCCGTACTCGACGCGGCGGCCGCGAAGATGCCCGGCACTGATCAGGCCGCCTTGGCCATCCGGCTGTTGAGCACGGTCGGCCTCAAGACGCTGGTGGCAGCCCTGGTCGGGGTGGCGGTCATCGGGGCGGTCCGGGGGCGTACGCGACTCGGCGGGCTCGCGGCCGGTGTGATCGCCGCGTCCGCGCTGACGACGGAGGTGCTCCAGAAGGTCGTGTCCCGGCCGGTGCTGCTGGCCGGGGGCGTACGCCGGGAGGATCAGAGCTTCCCGAGCGGGCACACCGCGACGGCGATGGCCATCCTCGCCGGAGTCGTGCTGGTGGTGCCCGCGCGATATCGGCTGCTCGCCGCGATCGTGCTGGCCCCGTGGTCGCTCGGGATGGGCGTCGCCACCGTGACCGCCGGCTGGCATCGGCCCAGCGACACCCTCGGCAGCGACCTGATCGTGCTCGCCTACGCGTGCGCGGCCGTCTACCTGCTGGCCCGGCTCGGTCGCGTACGCCAGACCACCCGGCCGCGCGGCGTACGCGTCGTGGCGGTGGCCGGTGGTGTGCTGGTCGCCGCCGTCCTCGTCGGCCTGCTGATCACTGGGATCTCGGGGTTCAGCATCAGCCGGGCGCTCGTCTTCGCGGCCGCCGTGGGCACCTTGGCGACGCTGCTCGCCCTCATTGACGGAGTCGACCTCGACCCGAGTACGCCGCCTTCAGTGCCTGCCAGCCCCGGTGGCGCTGGAACGGGATCTCGAACACCGACGCGAAGATCCACGCGCTCAGCACCGACAGTGGAGCCGCTACCACCAGCGTGACCAGGAAGAACGGTACGCCGTCCGCGATGCGGGGAGCGACGAGCTGATCGGCGACGGCCACCACGATCGGGGCGTGGATCAGGTAGAGGCTGTAGGAGAACGAGCCCAGCCCGCGGACCGGGGCGGTGTCGAGGAACCACACCAACGGCCGGGGACGCCGGATCGCGACCGCCGCGAGCAGCATCGCGACCGCTGGGCCGAAGGCGACGTCGACCCAGAAGAAGTGCTCGACCGTCCACTCTGAACCCTCGACGGCGATCATCACGACGACGGGTAGTGCGGCCACACCGGCGAACCAGTGCCACGGCCACCGGCGTACCCGATCGGAAGCGGCAAGAATTCCCGCGGCCGCGACGCCCGCCGCGAACAGGATGGCGAACTGAGGCGTGAAGCGGGTGAGCTTGGCGACGAGCGGGACGCTCGGCGCGAAGATCCCCACGAGCAGGACCGGGACCGCGACCGCCGCGAGCATGGTGGCGGCCCCGGCCTTGCGGATGATCACGAGCAGGACCGGGAGCACCAGGTAGAGCTGGGCTTCGACGGCGATGGACCAGAACGCGCCGTTGGGACTGGGCGAGCCCACGATGTCCTGCAGGAGCAGGCCGAACACCGCGACCGTCTTGCCCGTCGGCGCCTCCTCCCCTGGCTGCGGCACGATCGTCCACGCGACGAGCAGGCTGAACGCGAGCGCGGCCCAGTAGGGCGGCAGGATGCGCCAGGCCCGGCGGAAGGCGAACCGGGCCTTGCCACCGAGCTGCCACTCGTGCCGAGCCGGCGAGACGGCCAGGGAGAATCCCGAGAGCACGATGAACACGACCACCGCGAAGTGGCCGTAGATCAGCCAGCCGGCCCACCCCGGTCCGGTGATCTTGGGGTAGCCGCCGAAGCTGACCAGGTAGCAGTGGTGCAGCACGACGAAGAGCGCCGCGAGACCGCGGATGCCGTCGAGGCCGGACAGCCGATCCCGGCGCGGCCGGTCGGCGGCCTCGGACTCGGCCCCGGCGACGGGCGCCGATCGCACGGTCTGCGCGGTCATCTCGCGATCTCCTCTGGTGGCTGTCGGCGGGCTGGGCCGGCCGCGCCGGCTTCCGGCGGGCTGGTGGACTGACGGGTTGCCGACGGTTTCGAGCGGCGCGGTTCGCTGGGCGCGGCCCCTATCCTCGGTGCGTGAGCGAAGCGGTAGTCAGCATCGTGATCCCGGCCCACAACGAGGCGGCCGTGATCGAGGAGAACCTGCGCGTCCTCCTCGGCGACTCGGCTCCCGGCGAGTTCGACGTCGTCGTGGTCCCCAACGCCTGCACCGACGGGACCGCCGCGGCGGCCGGGCGCGCGGGCGTACGCGTCTTCGAGACGCCCGTGCCCGGCAAGGTGCAGGCGTTGGCGCTCGGCGACGCGGAGTGCCGGGCGTTCCCGCGGATCTACCTCGACGCCGACGTACGCCTGACCGCCGATTCGGTCCGCGCGCTCGTCGCGGCGTGCACGGAGGACGGTGTCCTGGCCTGCGCCCCCGCCCCGGAGTTCGACCTGAGCGGCACGGGTTTCGTAATGCGCCGAGTGCATCGCGTGCACGACCGGCTGATGGCGCCGACCCGGGCGCTCGCCGGGGCCGGCTGCTATGTCCTGACCGAGGCGGGTCACGCCCGGGTTTTCCCCCTGCCGGAGGTCCTCTCCGACGACGGCTACGTCCATAACAGCTTCACCCCCGGCGAACGCGTCGTGGTGCGGCAGGCGCGGTCATTCGTGCGCCCGGCCCGGACCGTCTCCGCGTACCTGCGCCGACGGGTCCGCGTCCGGGCCGGCAATCGGCAGCTCGCCGAGCTGGGCCGAGTCTCCGCCGAGGGACGCCTCGGTCCGCGAGCGCTGCTCGCGCTGGTGACGCGTCGCGAGGTAAGCCCGCTGGATGCCGGCTGCTACCTGACCGTCCTGCTCCTCGACCGGGGCTGGACGGTCCTGCGCGGCCGGCGGGGCCGGACGTCGTGGGGTCTCGATGTCAGCAGTCGGGTGCCAGCGGGGACGCGGAACGGTTAGCCCCTCCACCGCCGCCTCGTACGCGGCGAGCAGCGAGATCTTCGACTGATCCCAGGACAGCGGGCCGGCGACCCGGGCGCGGCCGATCTCACCCATCCGCCGCCGGTCCTCCGGCGAGTCCAGCAAGTACGCCGTGAGCTTGGCGAACTCCGACTCGTCGTTGGCCGGGGCGTACACGGCGGCGTCGCCGGCCGACACCCGGGCCTCGCGTAGTTCGAACGAGACGATCGGGCGGGACATCGCCATGTACTCCATGATCTTGTTCATCGTGGAGACGTCGTTCAACGGGTTGAGCGGGTCGGGCGAGAGGCATACGTCCGCAGTGGACAGATAGCGGAGCAGGTCTTCGTCGCTGATTCGGCCGGTGAACGTGACGTCATCGGCGAGGCCCAGCTCGACGGCCAGCTCCTTCATCGCGTCGAAGGTGTCGCCCGCGCCCACGAAGGCGGCGTGCCAATCCGTACGCCCCTGCTCGTCGCGCAGCTTCGCCAGGGCGCGCAGCGCATAGTCCACACCGTCCTGCGGGCCCATGACGCCGAGGTAGCACAACAGGTACGGCTTGCCCTTGCGCAGCTCGGGCTCGGGCGGCACCTGGTGGAACCGCTCGACCTTGGGCGCGCTGCGGACGACGAAGACCTGGTCCTCGCGCTTGCCGCCCCGGGTCAGGGCCGCCTCGCGATAGCTCTCGTTCGTCGCGATGACGATGTCGGCGGCCTGGTAGGTCCTGCGTTCGAGCCAGCAGACCACTCGGTAGAGGAAGTCCCGGCCCCGGCCGAACCGGGACTCGTAGAGCTCCGGCACCAGGTCGTGCTGGTCGAAGACGAACCGGGCGCCCCGCCGCTTGAACCGCTTGGCGAGGAGGAAGAAGAGGTCCGGCGGGTTGCAGGCGTGCACGACGTCGACCGGGCCGACCTTGCGCGCCAGCCGATACGTGTGCCACAGCGCGGACGCGTACTCGCGCAGGTAACCCTGTGGGCCGCCGGTCGCCGCCTTCAAGGGGTACCGGTAGATGTGGACGCCGTCCAGCTCGGCATAGGGCTCCGTGTCGCGACCGGTGCCCATCGGGCAGATCACGTTCACGGTCCAGCCCGCGTCGCGCAGAGCGCAGGACTCCTGCCACACGCGCCGGTCGAACGGCACGGACAGGTTTTCGACGAGGATGAGCGCTTTACCAGCCAAGGCCCACATATCCCGGGTGCGCCCGGCGCGTCTCCGCGTCGGGAAGGCGGACGAGGTCGATGATCGGGCGGTCGCCGGCCCGGTCGAGGACGGGGCTGAGCGCCGGATCGGCGAAGCCCACGACGCACACTTCGGCGAAGTCGAGGACGTCGTCGGCGGAATCGCTCAGCAGCTCGCCCAGGTGCGGCAGGCGGCCGTCGATGTACTCCCGGTTGGCCCCCATCAGCCGGGAGAGCGCCACGTTCGCGTCATAGATGCGCAGCTCGTAGCCCTTGCCGACGAGGCGCTCGGCCAACTCGACCAGCGGGCTCTCACGCAGGTCGTCGGTGCCCGGCTTGAACGACAGCCCGAACAGCCCGACCTTCCGCTTCCCGGTGCTGATGACCAGCTCCACCGCCCGCTTCAGATGCTCCTCGTTCGACGGGAGCACGTGCGAGAGCAGCGGCACCGCGACGTCGGCCCGGCGGGCGGCGTACACGAGGCCCCGGAGGTCCTTCGGCAGGCAGGAACCGCCGAACGCGAACCCCGGGCGCAGGTAGGCCGGGCTGATGTTGAGCTTGCGGTCGGCCAGGAAGACGTCCATCATCCGGTGCGAGTCCACGCCCAGCGCCCGGCAGATCGCGCCCATCTCGTTGGCGAAGGCGATCTTCAGGCCGTGGAACGAGTTGTCCGCGTACTTGGCCATCTCGGCCACCGCCACCGGCACCCGGAACACCTCGCCCGGCAGGCCCTCGTAGAGCGCGGCGACGACGTCGCCGCTCACCGTGTCGTACTCGCCGATCACGGTCTTCGGCGGGTCCAGGAAGTCCCGGACACTCGAGCCCTCGCGCAGGAACTCCGGGTTGTACGCGACGCCGAAGTCGACCCCGGCGGTGCGCCCGGAGGCCTTCTCCAGCAACGGGATGAGCAGCGATTCGCAGGTGCCCGGCAGCATCGTGCTCCGGAACACGACGGTGTGCCACCGGTCCACCCCGGCCAGCGCCTCGCCGATCTCGGCCGACACCCGTTCGAGGTACTCCGTCGACAGGCTGCCGCTGGGCGCGGACGGCGTACCGACACAGATCAGGGACACGTCGGTCGCGTGGATCGCCGACGCCAGGTCGACCGTCGCCCGCAGTGCGCCCGACGCGACCACCTCGGCGGTCAGCTCACCGATCCGCTCCTCGACGACGGGCGCCTGGCCCCGGCTGATGAGCTCCACCTTGACCGGGCTGACGTCGACGCCCACCACCTCGTGACCGCGCGCGGCCAGGCAGGCGGCGGAGACGCTGCCCACGTAGCCGAGGCCGATGACGCTGATCCTCATATCACTTGCCTTCCTGGGAACGGGTCGTCCCCTTGATCACCCGGACCGCGCGGCGCAGGCCGGGGCCGAGCGGGGACGACTTGGCAGCGCCGACGACGGTCCCGTGCAGGCGGCGCAGGACGCGACGGGCCGAACTACGAGTGACCAGACCCTGGGCGACGACCATCTCGCCGGTCTTGGCCCGGCGCTTGTACTCGTCCTCGCCCCGGCCGAGGTCGATGCGGGTGACGCCGAGGCCGGGCGCGGCCGCCACCAGTTCACGGAGCAACATCCAGCCCGGGGCCAGCCGGGCGAACTCGGGGTCGTAGACGGGGAACCACCAGTGCAGGACGCCGCCCGCCCGCAGGCCGAAGTGCGCGGCGACGAGACGGGGGCCGGCATGCAGAGTGGACAGAATCCCGGCGAACCCCGGATCCCGCGTACGCAGCAACGACCGCAACAGCCGCACCCGGCGCGGATCGGCGAAGTAGTCGGCGGCGCCGGTGGCGGCGTACTGCCCGCGTTTGAGCTCGATCAGCTGGTCGAGGGCGGCGTCGTCGACGACGTCGGCGGCGAACCGCACCGTCCCGTACGCCTTCTCCGTCTTCGCCGTGTGGCGGCGCGCCTGCCCGATGTTGCTCTTGCCGCTGCTGGACGCCCGGCCCAGGTAGCCGTCGAGGCCGCCGGTGACGTCGAGATAGGGCGACGGCCGCCGGGATTCGATCCACGGCGTGAACTCCTCGCCCGTCCCGTCTTCGTCGTCCACGAGCAGATGGTCGAACGCGTATCCGCGTACCCCTCCGGCGAGCAGCTCGAGCGGCGCGAACCGGAAGCCGGGCGCGCAGACGGGGCCTTGGAAGTCGGCCCCGGGCCAGCCGACCGGGCGCAGCTCACCGCCGTCGCGGTGAGTGGGCAGCAACGCCTGGACCTCACCGGCGACGTCGGTCGCCACGGCGACCCGCACCGGTACGCCCGCCGCGTGCACCGCCGCGGCGAAGCCCGGATGGAAGTACGGACTGTCCAACCGGGTGTTGGCCGCCCGCAGGGCATGCCAGGCGTCGAGCTGCCGTGCGGTCAGCTCGTCGAAGTCGTGCATCGTGATCGGCATCGCATCCCCCCAGATCGACAGTGGCCGTCAGCTCACGTCGCGAGCGCTCGTAGTCGCCGGGACGGCCGCACCAGCGCGACCACGGCGGCGCGCGCCCGGCGCCGGCCGAGGGCGGCCCGCAGGGCCTCGCCCGCGAGGACGATCAGGAAGTACGCCCCACCGGCGAGAGCCGAATGCCGACGGCGGTAGAGAGTCACCTTGTTGACCACGCTGAGCGCGTTGAGGGTCGGATTGGTCTGCTGCTCGCCGCCGATGTGGCGGACCTCCGCGGCCGGCTCGTACCACAAGGTCCAGCCCCGATCGGCCGCCCGCAGCGCGAAGTCGGTCTCCTCGCTGTAGAGCAGGAAACTCTCGTCCCACGGGCCGACGTCGCGGAGTGCCGCCGCCGAGATCAGCATCGCCGCCCCGGTGGCCCACGAGTACGCGCCGGGCTGGTCGCGCTCCCGGGGATCGGTGATCAGCTCGCCGAAACCGGGCAGCCGACCGGCGATCCGGCCGAGGAACGCCTCACCGAACGCCCGCCTGATCGTCGGCTCGTTCCGCAGTGACGGCTGGAAGGAGCCGTCCTCGTTCAACAGTTTCGGCACCGCGATGCCGCAGGTGCCGCGTTGCAACATCGCGGCGAGGCGGGCCAGCGTGTCGGCCTCCAGACGGCAGTCCGGGTTCAGCACCATGACGGCGTCGTAGTCCACCGCCACGGCGGCCACCCCGGCGTTGATCCCGGCGGCGAAACCGGCGTTACGCCCCATCGCCAGCGGAACGACTGGAAGATCGGTGTTCTTGGCGACGGCGAGCGAATCGTCCCGCGAGGCGTTGTCCGCGACCACGACGGAGACGATGTCGACGTCGCGCTGGCCTTCGAGCGAGCGTAAGCAGTCGGCGAGGACGTCGGCGCTGTTGTAGGTGACGATGACGACGGCGATCCTCATCGGACGCCGCCCTTCGGCTCCGCCGGCGCACCCCGGAACCGCTTCACCGTGCGTGCCGCCAAGCGCCGGGCCCGCTGAGCGACGCCGGGTTTCCCGTCGACGACGGCGGCGAGCCAGGCGGAGTCCATGTCGTGGTGCAGGCTGTTGCGCGGCTGCAGCCACGACGACGGGTTGGCCGGCCCGCCGTCGCTGCTGTACACCCGGCGTACGCCGGCCTGCCGCAGTCGCCGCAGAACCCGCCGGTCGTAGGAGCCGAACGGGATCGCGACGGTGTCGACCGGCTCCCCCACCAGGTCTCCGAGGACGCGGTGCGCCTCTTGGAACTCCTCGCGTGCCTGGGCTTCGTCGATGCGACGCCAGTCCCGGTGCGCCCAGCCGTGCGAGCCGACCGGCATCCCCGCCTTGGCCAGTTCGCGTACGCCCGCGGCGTCGAGCCGGCCCGGTTCCCCCAGCAACCCGGCGAGCACGAAGAACTCCGCGGTCAGCCCACGCTCGAGCAGTCGCGGCAGGGCGATCTCCAGATCGGACGCGTTTCCGTCGTCGAAGGTGATCCGAACGTGGTCGCGCAGCACCGCCAGATCGAGCATCTGCTCGAACTGCTGGACGCTCACCCAGGTCCGGTCCTCACCCGGCGCGAGTTCGCGGTCGGTCGGCCCGATACCGTGCACGTTAATCAAGGTTGTCGATGCACCGAGGGCATCTGAGCTGCGCAATGAATCGCCTATCGTTCTTCGGTCAGGTCGAGCCGCGGCCGACCGGGACCGTTAGATCGTGGGGTTTCGTCGACTCAACGGGCCATCGGCGAATCGGGCGGACCGAATGTCCGCAAGCCGACACGGTCAAGATTGCTTCACGCCTGGTCGGGCCATGCCATCATGGGGCCCGCTCCTTTACGATCGAGCTGCTAGACACCTGCTCACCTCGGCCGCGACCCACATCGACGCAAGCTGCGCCCACGGTGGACGCGAATCGCGACGCTCGCTGATGCGATCCATGCCGATCTATGGAAGGAAGACGGTGGACTTCTGGGACCTCGCGAAGGTGCTCTTCCGGAACTGGGTGGTCGCCGTGCCGATGCTTCTGCTGACCACGGGGCTGACGGTTCTGACCTTCAGCGCGGTCAAGCCGGACTACATCGCCACCGCCTACGTGCAGCTCGTGCAGCCGGCTCCGCCGGTTCCGGCCAAGGTCGGCGAGCCGGTTCGCGTGCAGGTGAACCCGTGGCTCGGCCAGGGCCTGCAGACGCTGGGCAACGCCGCGATCGTGACGGTGCAGGAGCAGTCCGTCGTCGAGGCGATGAAGGCCGCGGGCTACACCGACTCGTTCACCTTCGAGATGGGCGGCGACAGCCCGATGGTGAAGATCGAGGCGGTCGGCAAGACCAAGGCACAGGCCGCCGGCACCTCCGACGAGCTGGTCGCCCGGTTCACCGAGAGCGTCACCAAGCTGCAGAAGAACGAGCATGTGATCGACGCCGACCTGATCGCCGCCCGGCGGCTCGACCAGGGCACCAACGTCGAGAAGTCGAACTCCAACGTCAAGCGCGCACTCGTCGCGGTGTTCGCGGCCGGGCTGATGCTCACCGTCGCGGCGACCGTCGGGTTCGACGCGCTCCTGCGGTCGCGCGCCAGGCGCCGGGCGAGCGCGATGTCGTCGACCGAGCTGGCGGCGGCCCGGGAACGCGCCGTGGGCATGGCTTCCGGCGTACGCCTGAGCAGCGTCGGCACGCTGTACCGACCCCGCGCGATCACGACGGCCGGGCCGTCCAGCGGCTCTCCCCCGGACGATTCGCCGGCCTGGTCCGGTGACCAGCCCGTCGTGTACCGGACGGTCGACGACGTGATCGAGCCGACCGACATCTCCGATCCCGAGCACGGCGACGAGGACAAGCCCGAGGTCGAGGACGCGACGCTGGTGCTGCCGTCGTTCACCCCGATGAACGGGGCCGAAATCCCGCGGCCGTCGGCCTGGCCGAGCAAAGAGTGACCGACGGACTGGCCGAGCGGGCGGCGACTCAGCCCGCCGGCCACCGGGCGGATCTGGAGCCCTCGTTCGTCGCGGGCCGGACCTACGCCACCCGACGCCGGGTGGGCAAGGTGGACGCCCCGCTGGTCCTCTGCCTGATGATCGTCGCGATCGGGCTCATCCCGTTCAACCTGATCGTCCCCGGCATGACCGACCTCGCCCGGCCCGGCCTCATCATGGCGCTCGGCCTGTTCGGCTGGTGGTTCATCACACGGTTCACCACGCATCTGTCGATGCGGGGTCCGCAGCCGCTGCGGTGGGCACTCGTCTTCTTCATGATGAGCGTCCTGCTCTCGTACGCGGTCGGCTTCATGCGCGGACTGACCACGATGGAGGCGAACGGCGCGGACCGGTCGCTGCTCTTCTTCTGCGCGCTCGCCGGCATCATCCTCATGACCGCCGACGGCCTGCCGAACTGGGAGCGGCTGCGCGCGGTGGTCAACGTCGTCGTGGTGGTGGCCGCGCTGATGGCCGTCATCGGGCTGATGCAGTACATGTTCTCGGTGGACCTGACCCAGTACCTGATCATCCCGGGTCTGCAGTCCAAGTACGACGCGCTCGGCTTCATGATGCGGGGCAGCAGTTACCGGGTCGCCGGCACGACCGCGCACTACATCGAACTGGCCACCGTCCTCGCCCTCGCCCTCCCGTACGCCGTCCATGTCGCGCGATTCGGCGAGAAGCGCTGGCAGAAGCAGCTCTCGCTGGTGTCGGCGGCGCTGATCGCGGCCGGTGTCGGCGCCACCATCTCGCGTACGGGGATTCTGGCGATCGGCGTCATGTTCATGTGCTTGGTCCCCGTGTGGAACTGGCGCATGCGCTTCAACGTCGCCGTGCTCAGCGTCGGCCTGCTGGGCGTGCTCGCCGCGGTGAGCCCAGGGCTCTACCGGACGCTGTTCTCCATCTTCTCCAACGCCTCCGACGACTCCTCCGTCTCCGCCCGCTACGAGCGCTATCCCATGGTGTTCGCGTACGTCGGGCAACACCCGTGGCTCGGCCGGGGCACCGGCACCTGGATCCCCCCGCAGTACCAGATCCTGGACAACCAGTGGCTGGTCACGCTGCTCACGAACGGGGTCTTCGGAGTCGTCGCGCTGGCCGCCCTGCACATCACCGGCATCGTCCTGGCGTACCGGGCGCTCAAGCGTTCGGCGAACGACGCCGAGAAGCACCTCTGCGCGGTGGTCCTCTCCACGCAGGTCATGGCGCTGTTGGTGGCGGGCACCTTCGACTCGCTCAGCTTCACGACCTACGCCGTGGTCATGGCCCTCTCACTGGGCTTGTGCGGCGCCGTCTGGCGGCTCACCCATCCCGAGCCGCAGATCCGGACCTCCACCACGCGCTGGTTCCTCGGCGGCGCCTATCGGCCGGAGGTGGCGCGGTGACCCGCCCGTTCCGTTTCATCGCCCCCATGCCCCGGCTCACCGTGCCGCCGCCGCAGTGGCGGGCCGAGCTGCGTCGGCTGGAGGACCTGGGTTTCCACACGGTCGCCGTCTCCGACCACTTCACGCAGGGCTGGGTGATGGAGCCGATCGTCGCGATGACCGCGGCGGCCGAGGCCACCACCACCCTGCGCGTGCTCAGCCTCGTCCTCGGCAACGACTATCGCCATCCCGTCCTGCTCCACAAGGCCATGGCCACGCTCGACGTCCTGTCCGGCGGGCGGGTGGAGATCGGGCTCGGGGCGGGCTGGCTTCCGGGCGACTACCAGGCCGCCGGTCTCCAGCTCGACACCCCAGGGGTACGCATAGCGCGGCTGGCCGAGTCCGTGCAGGTCGTCAAGGGGCTCTTCGCCGCCGAACCGCTGACCTTCGAGGGGACGCACTATCGCATCACCGAGCTGGACGGCTTGCCCAAACCGGTCCAACGGCCGCATCCGCCGATCCTCGTCGGCGGCGGCAGCCGGAAGGTCCTGGGGCTGGCCGGGCGCCTGGCCGACATCGTCGGAGTGAACCCGAGTCTCAAGCCGGACGCCGCCGCCGGTTCAGCCGTGCTCGACCTGACCGAGGACCGGGTCGCCGAGAAGATCGCGTGGGCCCGAGCCGGCGCGACCGCCGCCGGTCGCGATCCGTCCATTCTAGACTTCCAACTCAGCGTGCTGTCCCTCGACGTGACCGACGTGCCGGATGCACAGCGGTGGACCTCCAGCCTCGCTCAGGGCGTCGATCCACGGGTGCCGGCGGCCAGCCCGGCAGTCCTGCACGGGCCGGCCGCGTACTGCGCGGAGCAGCTGCACAAGTGGCGGGAAGTGCTGGGGTTGAACCAGTTCCACCTCGGCGGCGACCCCCTCGCCGCAGCCGCCGTCATCGCTAAGCTCTAGCCACTCCCGCCAGGCGGGCGAGCTTCTTGCCCCGGTTGCCCCAGTCACGGCGCTGCCGGCCGGCATACCAGCGGTAGACGAGCGCCCGCGCCCGGCGGCGCTGCTCGGGCTCCAGGTGATCGACGGTGTTGACCCAGCGCATCAGCTCGACGCCCTGCAGCGTGGTCGCGGCGTGCGCCGTCCACGCCGGTACGCCCAACCGCCGGCCGAGCACCTTGCGGCTCTCGTCGCGCCAGCCACGGCGGCCGAGAACCTCGCCGACGTGTCCCCACGGTCCGGCCAGCGCCATCTTCGCGGCGAAGATCTGATCCTCCCGGAGCATGTTGCGCCGCGGAATCGGGATGATCGTCTCGCGGCGCATCAGCCCGTAGAGCGGGTCGATCAGCGCGTAGCTGGTATTGAGCAGACGCAGCATCTCGCCCAGCCGCTCGACCGGATCGTCCGAGGCCAGCGCGGTCCCGTGGTAGGGGGCGGTCTCGGTGACCCCGTTCTCCAGCTCGAACTGGACGCCCATGGTCACCAGGATCAGCCGCTCGTCCCGCTCGAACTCGGCCAGCGCCCGCGACAGGCAGTGCGGGGAGAGCCAGTCGTCGTCGCCGACCCAGCGGAAGAACGTGCCCCGGGCCTGTCGCCCGGCGAAGATGAAGTTGTTCAGCAGCCCGACGTTCTCCGATTGCCGGAAGTACCGGATGCGCTCGTCGGCGGCGGCCAGCTCCCGGCAGACGCCTTCGGTGTCGTCGGTCGAGGCGTTGTCGGAGATGATCAGTTCCAGCTCGGTGTGCTCCTGGGCGCGGATCGACCTCACCACCGACGCGATGCGCTCCGCCCCGTTACGGACCGGCAGGCAGACCGAGATCAGCACGTCATGCTTCCTTTCCACGAACCGAACCACGCAGCCGGCGGAGCTGGGCCGCGCCGACACCCAAGACCGCGTACGCGGCCAGCCCGGCGACGCCGCCGACGCCGAGCACCACGATCGCCGGGTCCTCGATGGCGTACCAGGCGAGCCAGGCGAGCGCCCCGGCGACGAGGCCGCCGAGCACCGGACGGAGCAGCTTCGGGCCGACGGGCTTGAGGCGTACGCCGATCCGGCGCAGCGAGACGACCGTGACCGGCAGTGCGACGCACAGTCCCACCACGGCATGCGCGACGGCGGCCCCGGTGATGCCGCCCTCGGTGGTGGCGAAGATCAGCGCCGGGATCAGCACGACCGCCCAGATCAGGTAGAGGCGTAGCGCCGCCTTGGTCGCGCCCGCTCCGATGAGGATGTCCAGCGCGAATCCCGTCAGGACGCGTACCACTGTGAGGAGCATGAGGAAGGGCAGCACCGGCGCGGCCGCGGACCATTTCGCCCCGTAGAGGACCGCGATGAGTGGGCCGGCGAGCACGGCCATGAGCACCGCGATCGGCACCAGGACGGTGACCAGCGTGGGCAGCGAGGCCTGCACTCCGGCGGAGAGGGTCTCGGAGTCTACTTCGGACAGCCGGGAGAACCCGGCGACCGAGACGTACCGCACCGCGCTGGACAGGATGCTCAGCGCCCAGGTCGAGATGTTGAAGGCCAGCAGGTAGTAGCCGAGTTCGGTGGCGCCGGCCAAGTGCCCCACGATGATGTAGGCCGCGTTGATCAGTACGGCCTCGACGCCGAGACTGGCCGCGAGCGGGATGCCGAAGGCCATGAGCCGCCGGGCGACCGCGCGGTCGAACCCGACCCGCAGCGGGACCGCCGCCCAGAAGAAGACCAGGACTCCGGTGACCGCGGTCCCCGCGACGAGCCCGCCGGCGAAGCTGTACGCCCCGGTCCCGCCGAGCGCGAGGGTGACCGCGACCGCGGCGTTGACCACCATGCCGATGAGGTTGGCCTGGATGAGCTTGTCCTGCCGGAAGGTACGCATCAGCGCGGCGCTCCGGACCGCGGTGGCGCCGTCGATGAGGATGACCACGGTGAGCAACCGGATCACCCCGGTGGCCTGCGGCACCGCCGAGACCTCCGCGATGATCGGGGCGGCGACCCAGAATCCCAGGTAGATGAGGACGCTGAAGGCCATCGCGAGCACCGTGGCGGTGGCCGAGACCTCCTCCAGGGCGCCACGCCACTGCACGGTGGCGGCGATGAGGCCGACGTCGTTGACGACCATGACGAGCTGCATCGTGGCGAAGGCGACGGCGAAGACGCCGAAGTCCGCCGGCGCGAGCAGACGGGCGAGCACGAGGCCGAGCGCGAACGACCCGGCCTTGTTCACCAGCGTCCCCGCGAGGCTCCACTTCAGCCCACGCGTCGCCTGCCGCCCGATCGTTTCGGTGGCGCTGGCTTCGGGGGCGGTCTCTGCGATGGTCATAGCGAGGCAATTCTCTCGGGCCGTCCACCGGGTCAGCCCCGAATGACGGATTGGCGACTAGTTCTCGGGCGGAACGGTCGACCCGTCGTCCCACTTGTTGTTCGACCACTGGTTTCCGGTCCCGTTCTTGTTGAATCCGGTCACCGGGCCGTAAGCCCCGCATTTGCGGTTGGAGCCGCGCTGGAAGACGTTGTTGATCACCACGACGTGGTCGGCGTGCGGGTAGGGCTTGCTCGACGCGTCCCCGCCGTACAGGCAGTAGGACATGCCCGTGCCGGCGGCCAGGAAGTTGCTGTCGATCAGGACGTCCGAGATGGTCGCGAAGTCGCCGAGCAGGTTCAGGTCACCGGTGCAGCCTTCGCCGACGGAGTTGGCCGGAGGGCTGCAGAAGATGTAATTGTGACGGATGCGGATGTTCTTCCCGCCGTTGGAGAGGAACCCGCCCAGATGCCAGGCGGCGTCGTCCGGGATGCGCTGCCCGTGGAGGTAGGAGTCCTCGACCGTGCAGCTGATCGCGTGTTCGCCGCATTGGACGCTGGTCGCGCCGCCGCGGACCTCGGTGCGGATCACCTTCATGTTGCCGTAGCTGACGGCGGGCAGCTGGACCAGTCCGGCGTCGACCTCGGAATCGACCAGCGTGTAGGACCACTTGCTCGATCCGCTGATGTCGGTGTCCAGGACCACCCGGCCGTTGATCTTGCTGCGCTTGATGGTGACATTGGCGGCCCGCACCTCGAGGGTGCAGTTGACGGTCTTCGCGTCGATCACCGTCCCCGCCGTCCTGATCTGGCACGGCCCGCTGTAGGTGGTCAGCTTGGTGCCCGCCGGCACACCGGTGTTGGAGGCGTTCGGCCACGGGCCGCCGGCGGAGGAGGGAAGTCTGGTCGTGGCACTCGGTTTCGGCGTCGCCGTCGCGGACGGCGACTTCGTGCCCGAGGGCGACGGCGATCCCGAGACCGAGGACGACCCGTCCGAGACGCCGGCCGAGACCGACGCGGAGGCTCCGGCGTCCACTCCACCCTCGCCGGCCGGTCGTTGCACGGCGTACGCGACCCCGATGGCGCCGACGATCACCAGCACCGAGGCTCCGGCGAGCACGGCTCGGCGATATCGGTCGTACCAGGGTTTCCGGCGACGCGATGGCGGTTGTGACGGGCGCACGGCGGCACGCTATCCCTTCGCTCGCTCGGTGTCGCCGGACTCGTTGTCCGAACGACTTAGGAAACTACATCGCATGCTCCGGGGTACCCATCCAGCCGAAATCCGACAGGGGACAATGATCATGATTGATTGCTGGTACGGTCGGCGGCGTCATGACGCCCCCTGAGCCGCCCCGTCGCACCGCCCGCCTCTGGTGGGCGGTCGCCGCCGCGGTCGTCGGCGTACTACTGCTCGGAGCGGGCGCGTACGCACTGTCCCAGCCGGGCACGAATTCGGCCGATTCCGCCGATGGGCCGACGCCAGGATCACCCGTCGCCTCCGTTCCAACGCCCGCGAGTCCGTCGGCGGACGTCAGTCCGTCGCTCTCGGCGTCACCGTCGACCGCGCCCTCGAAGTCGCCGGCGGCCCAGCCGGCCGGGGTGCCCGCGCCGGCCGCCCCCGGGAAGACCTGGAAGCTGACCTTCAGCGAGGAGTTCTCCGGATCCGACTACGACCACACCAAGCTGACGCCGTGCTTCGACTGGAACAGCGGCGACTGCACGTCGACCTTCAACGAAGGCCGGGAGCACTACCAGCCGTCGCAGGTGACGGTCTCCGGCGGCACCGCCAAGCTGACGGCTGCTCCGCTGTCCCCCGCCCGGACCGACTCCGCCTGCCAGAACGGCAAGTGCACCTACAAGGCGGGCCTGTTGTCGACAGCGCGGCCCAAAGCGACGAGCGGCGCCGACTACCTGTACGCCTTCACCTACGGCTACGTCGAGGCGCGCATCAAGTTCCCGGCGACCCAGGGGTTCTTCACGGCGTTCTGGATGCTGCCGACGAACCGGGACTACCAGTACCAGACCGAGATCGACATCCTGGAACTGCTGGGCGACGACCCGTCGACCATGTACATGACGTACCACTATGCCGGGCGCGACCAGTCGTACACGCCGAACACGGGCAAGCACAACAACGGCAAGTGCGCGGTGAAGGACTACTCCAAGAACTTCGTCCGGATGGGCGTCGACTGGCAGCCCGACCACATCGCCTGGTACATCGACGGCAAGAAGTGCGGGCAGTTCACCGTCAAGGCACAGATCGCCAAGGAGCCGATGCAGCTCATCCTGCACATGATGGTCGACAACAACTGGCAACGGCGCTGGAACGTCGGGCTGACCGACCCGACGCTGACCCGCCGCCTCGAAGTCGACTACATCCGGGTCTACCAGCAGCGGTAGGTCACTTCGGCAGGGCCAGCAGGTTGACCAGGTACGCCACCGTGGTCGCCTCGGCGGAGTGCGTACCCGCCAGCAGGCCGTCGAGCCAGTCCCGCCGCAGGATCGGCTGGTCGTAGAGGGCGGCGCAGGCCGACGGATCAGTACGCCAGTGACTCAGCACCAGGTCGGCGAAGGAGGCCGCGCCGAACTGCGCCCGGCGCCCGTGCACCAGCCGTTGGCGTACCTTGCGGGCGACCTGGCGGGCCGTCACGGTGGCGATCGCGACACGCGTCGACAGATCGCGTACGCCCAGCCGAGCCGGGGTCAGCCCGGTGTCGAGCGGGATGCGGGCCAGCTCCGGGTCGAGCCGGCTCATCAATCGGCCGAGCAGCAACGACTCCCGTTTGTCGCCGGGCGCCACGGCGAGCGCCAGCTCGATGAACCGGTGGTCGAACATCGGGTTGACCGCGTCCCGCCGTACCGCCGCGACCGTGCCGTGCGCGCCGGACCACCGGTGCATCCGGTGATACAGGTAGAACGCGTCGGTCGACCGCAGCCAGTCGCCGGGCTCGAAGATCTCCGTCAGCGTGCCGAGCGTCTCGGCCAGCGCCTCGGCGCGGAAGTCCGGGTCCAGCGCGGCCTCCTCGACCGCCTCGTTGGCGAAGATCCGCCAGTGGGCCAGCCGGTCGACGAGCTTCGCCGTCATCTCCGCGCCGACCGGCTGCCCCGCGTAATAGAAGCCGCGGGCGACCTCGCCGCCGAGTCCGGACAGGCGGTGCCCCTGCGCCAGGCGCGCCTCGACACCCAGCAACGGGGCGAGGGCCATCGGGCTGGCCTGACATTCGAGGGCGCGGGCGGCCCGCAGGGCGAGCGAATGCGCCTCCTCGGGCGTCGGCGCGGCGACGTCGTCCAGGTGCAGCACCTGATGCCGCAGGCCGTACCGCTCGGACAGTTTGGCCGCGATCACCACGTCCGGGCTGGTGTCCGCACCGAGTGTCAACGCGCGGAGGCCACGCCGCTGCTTCTCGGGGACCGCGCCAAGCAGGATGCGTGAATCGTGCCCCCCGGTCAGTTGGAGCACCGCTTCCGGGTGGGCGTCCAGGTACACCGACAACGAGGTACTGAGGATCGCGGCCATCTCGTCCACCGCCGCGTCCAGGCTCGGCACCGGTGCCGTCTGGTCGAACGGGTCGGCGTACCAGTCGATGCGGATCGCGCCGTCGGAGAGGGTCGCGATGGACGCCGGGGGCATCGCGCGTACGCCCGCGAACGGCGTGCGGTCGGCGATCTGCCAGCCGATCATCGCCTGCGCCCCGAGACCGGTCCGGTCCAGGCCCGCGCCCGACAGGACGGCCAGCGCCCGCGCGCTCGTCGAGACCGCGGCCACGCCATGGCCCTGCCACCAGTAGAGCTGCCGGTAGCCGAGCCAGTCGGTGGCCACCCGGAGCAGGCCGTCCTCGCTCCGATGCGCGGCGGCGAACGGGGGCAACAAGTGCACCAGGGCCCGCGGCCGCAGCATCATCGCCGCTAGGTCCGATGTGGACAGGTCAGCTTCACGCGTACGCAGCAGACGGCTGAGCCGCACGGTGAACTCGGTCGGCCCGAGGTGGTCGAACTCCTCGGTTCCGGCGAACGCGACCCAACCGGTGGCGGTCACGTCGGTCCGGTCGACGGCGACGTCCACGCCGTCGAAGCCCTCGTCGAACGTGTCGGTGAGACAGGTCAGCGCGGCGGCGGAAGGCTGCCGGAATCGGTCGTTCGCGTGCGGCGCCAGGGCCACGGCGAGGAAGGCTCTCATGCTTGCCGCCGTTCAGGGTCAGGTGAGCGCATCGGCCGGCTTCTGGGACAGGCGAGCAGCCCACCGCCGCAGCGTGCTCGGCCCGATCGCGACGGCGACGTACAAGACGGCACCGGCCGCTCCGGCGGCGACCAGATCGGCGGCGGGCGGCAGACCGGTCCAGGCGACGACGAAGTGCGCTGCGATTCCGGCGACGGCCCCGGCCAGCAGCGGCCGACCGGCCGACCGGACGACCGGCCACAGGTGGACGCCCGCCTTACGCAGCGCGATCCCGCACAGCGGCAACGCGACCAGCAGGCTGACCACTCCGTGCGCGATCGCCGTTCCCCGGGTGCCGTCCACTTGCGTCGCGATGATCAGCGTCGGCACGAGGGCGACGGTCCAGCCCAGGTTGACCCAGAGGGCCGACCGGCTGATACCGGCCCCGGCGAGCGTGTCGAGGGCGAACGACGTCACCAGGCGTACGCCGGTGAGGACGGTCAGGAACTGGAGCACGATGACGGCGGGCAGCCACTTCGGCCCGTACAGGACGTGCACGAGTTGTGGCGCCAGCACCGCCATCAGGACGCAGATCGGGACGACCCCGAGGATGAGCAGCTTCAACGACTTCTGTACGCCCCGCGCGAACGAGTCGTCGCCGCGCCCGGCGAGCCGAGAGAACGCCGCGATCGAGACGTAGCGGATCGCCGACCCGACGATGCCCTGCGCCCATCCGGAGATGTTGAAGGCCAGCAGGTAGTAGCCGAGGGCCACGCCGCCGAGGTAGCGGCCGACGATGATGTAGTCGGCGTTGGTGACGACGGCCTCCACCCCCATGCTGGCCGTCAGTGGCAGGCCGAACTTCATCAGCGCGCCGACGATCTTCCGGTCCAGGCCGAGGCTGTAGTTCAGCTTCGCGTACGCCATGACCATGAGGCCGGTGACCGCCGCCCCGGCGACCTGCCCGACGGCGAAGGCGTACGCCCCCGCCCCGGCCAGCGCCAGGGCGATCGACAGCACCGCGGACGCGACGAACCCGGCGAAGTTGGCCTTGGTCAGCTTGTCCTGCTGGAAGCGGCGCATCAGCGCGGCGGCCCGCACGGCGGTCAGCCCGTCGATGAGCACGGCCACGCTGAGCAGCCGGATGAGGTTCGCCGCGTCGACGTCGCCCCCGGCTAGGGCGCCGAGGCCGGGCGCGCCGATCCAGACGGCGCCGTAGATGGCGACGCTGAACAACAGCGCCAGGCTGGTCGCGGAGGGCGCGACCTGGAGCAGCTGACCGAGTTCGTCCCGGTGCCGCTCACCCTTCAGGCCCCGCCACTGCACGACGCCGGCGATGATGCCCATGTCGCTGATGTGCGTGGCGAAGAACGCCACCGCCGACGCGACCGCGAAGCCCCCGAAGTCGGCCGGGGTCAGCAGCCGGGCCAGGATCAGCCCCACCCCGAACGACGCGATCTTGGTACCCACGGTGCCGAGGAGACTCCAGCTCAGCCCCTTACCGGCCAACCGGCGGAGGCCGCCCGGCTGCTCTTCCTCGGTCACCGTCGTCGTCATGCTCGCACGGGCTCCACTCGCTCAAGCCAGATCTCCCGCCAGTAGGCGGTGATCGCCCGGGGACAGTTGGCGCTGAACGCCCCTTCGCAGACCACGCCCTCCAGGACGATGCAGGGGCTCTTCATCCGCAGCATCTTGCCGGTGTTCTCGTCGACGATCGTGTCGATCCGCCGCAGCACTCGCGCGGTCTGCCCGCAGAACCGGGCCATCTCCGCGTCGAACCCGAGCCCCCGGTTGAGGAGATCGGCGTTGAGCGTTTTCATGATCTCCTCCTTCGACTTGATGCGGACCAGTTCTCCGGGCTGCAGGTCGGTGCGGCCGGTCGGCGTGGGCCCGTCGGACCCGCGCAGGAAGCCCCACGTCAGGCCGCCCCGGATCCGCAGCCATCTCGGGAGGGCGCGGGCGCTGAACTGCTGGTAGCGGTTGAAGAACCCGACCAGGAACGCCCGGCTGACCGCGACGATTCCGGCGTTCCCCGTACGCACGTCGTCGACGTACTGCCCGAAGTCCAGCAGGGGCAGCACATCCGGCGCCGCGCGCAGGATCTCCGTCGCCTGACAACGATAAATCTCGGTGCCGTCGGCGGCGATCGCCTGAGCGCGTTCGGTCAGTTGGACGAAGACCTTGTGATCGGCCTCGATCGGCTCGACCGGCACACCATCGGCCGACCCGTCCTCCACCGGTTTGAGCCAGTCGGTCTTCCAATAGACGAGGCAGGACGCCTGACAGCCGCCGTGCTGGGAGCCGTCGCACCGGACGCCGAGCAGGTGCACGGCGTCGTCCATCCGGCGCATGCCGCTGCGGGTCATCGTGTCGCAGACCTTGTTGGCGACTTTGCCCACCCGGAGCCGGCGACCGCAGTACTGGAGCATCTCCGGCATGAACGGCAGGGCGTCCACGTCGCCGTTGTCGTCCAGTGTCGCCATGATCTCGTCGGCGCTGAGCACTTCGACCCATTGGCCGACGCGATACTGCACGGGTTTGCCGGAGACGGCTGAGCTTGCCTGCATGGCGACGCTCCTTGGTTGGGAAAAGTCGTGGAGGCGCAGGACGACGGCGGCCTACGCGGTGAGGATCTGGGCGTCGAGGCCCAGCTCGGCCAGCGACCGCGCGATCTCGTCGGTGTAGGCCGGGTTGGTGATGACGACCGCGCCCGGCTGGATCTCCCGCAGGCTCTCCGGCGGATCGACCCGATGACCGGTGACCGGCAGGAACCGGCCCCACTTGCGCGGGTTCACGTCCACGACCGCCGACAGCTCGACCTTCGGATCAACCTGGGTCAGGAACTGCACGCCCCGGGAACCGGCGCCCCAGAGCACCGGACGCTGCCCGGTGTCCCGCAACGCGGCCAGAGTCGTGTGCCAGCGGTCCAGCTCCCGGCGGTGGCGCTCGGCGAAACCACGGATCGCGAGCAGCTGCCGGTCCCGCGCCGACGTGCGGTCCGGGCCGAACGGGCGAGAGGGGCGGGTCGAGAACTCGATGTACCGGAACATCCCGCTGAACCAGGTGCCCTCGGCGATCACGTGCCAGCCCGCGCGTTCGACGATCGCGGCGAGGGCCACGGAGTCGAAGTAGGACACGTGCGGGTAGATGACTTCCCAGCCGGCGGTCGCGAGGTCGTACCCCGCGTCGGGAACCTCGATGTAGCCGCGTACCTCCCGGTCGCCGGCCCGTTCACGCAGCGCGGTGAGGAAGGCGTACGGGTCGTCCTCGTGCTCGAACCAGTGCCGGGAGGTGACGAAGTCGAAGTCCGGCAGCTGACTCGGCTCGTCCAGCGGCGCCCGGCCGGAGACGAAGAACGCGCCCGACGCATCGGAGCCGGGCGGGCCGGCGTACATCGGGTCGAAGCCGAACCCGGTCGCCCCGGTGTGCTCGCACAGTTCACGCAGGAACTCACCCTGACCGCAGCCGATGTCGAGGATGCGGCGTCCGGCCAGCTCGTGCCGGTCGGCCAGGCCCGCCACCAGGTCGGTCGAGAAGCTGCGGAACGCGGCCGAGTGGTGCAGGTTCGTGTCCATGGTCGTGTCGTAGACCATGATCCTCGGGTCGAAGCCGAGATTCCGCACGTACGCGCAGTTCTCGCAGTAGCCCAGGACCATCCGGCCGAGCGGCGAGGCGACCGCCTCGTCCCGGGTCGCGTAGTGCACGCCGCAGAGGACGGGGATCCCGCCCAGGTCGGCGAACTCGACCAGGGTGCCCGCGCCGCAAGCGACGCAGTCGGTCATCAGGCGCTCCAGCGCAGTTCGCCGTCGATGCGGCCGTCGCCGGTGAGCTGCTGGATCCGCCGGATGCGCTGGAACCGGCCGCGGAACGCGTCCTCGGTCAGCCCGTGCCGCTGGTACGCCTCCAGCAGCTGCTCGGCGCCGGTGCGTACGGTCCACTGTGGCTTGAAGCCCGGCACCTCGGCGGCGACGAGATCGCCGCTCACCCGATAGTCCCGCAGGTCGGTCGCGGCGTTGTCGGCGAAGGTGACCCGGCTGCCCGGCACAACCTCGGCGACCAGCTCGGCCACGTCGCGGATCAGGTAGTTCTCGCTGGTCTGCGCGATGTTGTACGCCTTGCCGTGCACCACTTCCCGCGGCGCTTCCAGCAGCGCGACGAACGCGGCGGCGATGTCCTCGACGTGGATGAGCGGACGCCACGCGCGCCCGTCCGACAGCAGCCGGACCTCGCCGGTCAGCAGGGCCGAGGCGGTCAGGTCGTTGACCACGATGTCGCCGCGCAGCCGAGGCGAGAACCCGTACGCCGTCGCGTTGCGCAGGAAGGTGGGCGAGAAGTCGTCGGTGGCGAGACCGGTGATGTCCTGCTCGGAGAGGATCTTCGACTCGCCGTACGGCGTGACCGGGGCGAAGCCCGCGTTCTCGTCGAGGAAGGGACGGTCGGCTGAATCGCCCAGCCCCGCACCGTAGAGCGAGCACGACGACGAGAACAGGAACCGGGTGACCCCGGCGGCCCGGGCCGCGTCGGCCAGCCGCACCGAGGCCCGGTGATTGATCTCGTAGGTGAGCTCGGGGTTGAGGTTGCCGATCGGGTCGTTGCACAACGCCGCGAGGTGCATGACCGCGTCGAAGCCGGCCAGCGGCTCCGGGGTGACGTCCCGCAGGTCGAGCCGCAGCGCGGGGATCGGTTCGGGGGCCGGGCCGAGGACGCAGTCCGCGAAGTATCCGGTGTCGAGGCCGACGACGTCGTGCCCCGCCTCGCGCAGCCGCACCGCCAGAACGGTGCCGATGTAGCCCTCGTGCCCTGTGAGAAGTACGCGCATGATCCCCTGAAGTCCCCTCGGAATCTCAACCGACCGACATTGTCGATAACCGCTCCGACCAGGGTCTAGGCGCTTGTCAGCTTGCCGACTCACGCCCCCAAGCAACCGAAACGTTGGATAGAAAGTCGAGGAATTCCCAGGCACCACCACCCTTGGGGGGACGTTGAACGCGCTGAACACGGTGGAATGTCGGCTTTGCGGGGCCGGCGTCACTGAGACCTTTGTCGACCTGGGGATGTCCCCTCTGTGCGAAAGCTATGTCCCAGCGGACCGGCTCGACTCGGCGGAGACGTTCTATCCCCTGCACGTCCGGATCTGCGGGCAGTGCCTCCTGGTCCAACTCCCCGCCCATGTGGCGGGCGAGAACATCTTCTCGGACTACCTTTACTTCTCTTCGTATTCCACCTCTTGGGTGGCGCACGCGAAGCGGTACGCCGACGAGATGATC